>CAYRVJ010000034.1:0-11611 GCA_964427785.1 uncultured Alphaproteobacteria bacterium
CCAAATAGGGATCGAAAATCATGCGGCAGAAATTATTCTCCATGATTTTATGGACACTGCGGTAATGGGCCAGTTTTTCAAGATCTGCAATCTTGAGCTTCATTTCGGTCAGAAGATCTTCGCTAAGATTTTTATTCTCGTGATCGAATAGGGGGTAAGAGATGAAGCTGCTGTGCGAGGTGGATTGCTCGTCGCGCGCGAGTTTGAGGTCGCTGCCTACGCGCTTGGCTATATCGGCAAACTGCCGCTCAATGCTGGCGATCAGCGTTGGCAGCTTTGCGGGCGGGTGATTCTTGGATGCTTCGGGCATAAGGTTCTAGGCCATTATTTCTTTGAAATATACAGTTTCTGGCTGGGATATGCACGATAGCATGAAAGGATTAATATTATTTTAATTCCAGATGTGTAACAGTGGGCATGGGGATGTTGCTTATATAGCAACGATAGGGCCAAAAGCCGATAGGGCATAACAATAACAAATTCCCTTGGGCCTGGATTTGGATATACAAAATATCATGGAAAGCTGGTTTCATTTGCTGCTCGCGCATAAAGATATCGCCGCTTTTGCCGTCCGTATGGATGAAGGGCAAAAGGGCAGGCATGTGTTCGATTGCGTCAGCGACGCTTTTTACCGCCTGTCGGGCTATGGCCGTGACCAGGTCCAAGGCTTCTCGGCCCAGGATTTCATGCTGGCGCATGACGCGCAGACATTCAACGACAGCTTGGAACATTGCCGGCAAATAGCGGCGATTTACAGCTTTTACGAGTTTATGGTTCTGCCAGGCGGCCGGGTATGCTGGAATATAACGCTGTACCCCGTTCGCGATGAAAAGGGCGCGATCAAACTTATTCACGGTGTGGCGCTGGATTTGACCGACCACAAACGCATGGAGCAGGCTTTGCAAGAAGCCGAGCGCAAAAACCAAGCTTTGATCGCCGCCATGCCGGATGCGATTTTCAAGATCAGCTCGGATGGCGTTTTTTTGGATATGGAAGCCGGTAAAGACACTGTGATCGGCATAGCGCCGGTGCAGTTTCTTGGACAAACTTTGGAACAAGCTTTTCCTAAAGAGGCGGCGGCACTTGCCCGAAAGCATATCGCCGAGGCCTTTAAAACAGGGCGCACCCAACTTTTTGAATATCAATTCCGTATCGATAATATACCGCATGATTACGAAGTACGCATCGTCGCGATACGCGACAAAGAAGTTCTGGCAATCGTGCGCGACATCACCAGCCGCAAAGCGGTGGAGCGAGAGCTGCGTATTGCTAAGGAACAGGCGGAAGTTGCAAGCAGGGCCAAAACATCCTTCTTGGCGACGGTCAGCCATGAATTGCGTACGCCGCTAAACGCGATTATCGGTTTTTCCGACGTTATCCGCAATCAGATGCTGGGGCCGATCGGATCGGAACGCTACCGGGATTATGCGCAAGACATCCATGACAGCGGCTCGCATTTGTTGGATATCATTAATGACATTCTGGATCTATCCAAGCTCGAAGCTGGCAAGGTCGTCCTGAACGAAGAAGTGTTCGACGCCAATTTCGTCATCCGTTCGGCGATTCATTTGATGGAAGGCCGCATCGCCGACGGCAAGTTGCAACTAGGCATGAATCTAAGCTCTGCTTTACCGCAATTAAAGGCCGATAAACGCGCCTTGAAACAGGTTATGATCAACCTTCTGTCCAATGCCGTCAAATTCACCCCGGAAGGCGGCAGCATCAGCGTCAGCAGTTATGAAGAATCCAGTGGCGGCATCACGATTTGCGTCGAAGACACTGGCATCGGCATCGCGCCGGAAGACATCCCCGTCGCCATGCAGCCATTTTCGCAAATCGATTCGTCGCTGTCGCGCAAGCATCCCGGGACGGGGCTGGGATTGCCGCTGGTGAAATCGCTTGTTGAGCTGCACCAGGGCAATTTCCGTCTGGACAGCGCCATTGGCTGCGGCACAAAGGCGTATATCCGCTTTCCGCAATCCAGGGCCATGACGAAAGCGCCGCCGCAAAGCGCGGAAATAGTTTCATTGACCGATATCATTAAAAAGAGCGGCGCTTAAGGCTTAAGGATGCCCATTTTCCGCAAGCTTGCGTTCTTGCGAATCGGACGCCAATAGAAAACGATATACCACCAGATTCTCCAAAACCCTGTGGACATAGTTGCGCGTTTCCGTATACGGAATCGATTCGATCCAGTCGATCAGATCGACTTTTCCTGTGCGTGGGTCACCGAAATCGTTCAGCCATTCCCGCACCCGGCCCGGCCCGGCGTTATAAGCGGCGAGCGCCAATGCATAGGCGTTGTCATAGCTGGAAACTTTCTGCGTAAGAAGCAGATTGCCGATCTCAACATTGTATTTGTTATCGGTCAGCAGCAGTTTCTTGCTGAAGTCGATGCCGTGTTTTTTTGCGACCGAATGCGCGGTCGCAGGCATGATCTGCATCAATCCCATGGCGCCGGCATGGCTTTGCGCGCCGTCTTTAAATCCGCTTTCCTGCCGGATCACCGCGTAAATCAACGCGTCTTCGACCGGCGGGCGGTTTTTGGGCATCGGGGCGGAAAGAGGATATCCGAATTCGGTAAGGTCGACATTGCTTTTGCGCGCCAGCTTGGAATGCAGCACGGCAAGGTCGACGCGCCCCATTTTGCTAAGGCTCTGCGCCAGCAAAAAATGTTCCGCCGGGTTTTTCAGGCTGGCCTGGATGCTTGCGGCAAAACTTTCGGCGTCTTCGTCTTGGCCAAGCTGGTGCAGTACACGCAACAGGCGGACACTGTTGCGGCTTTGGAATTCCTGTTTGGCGCTTTCGCTGATCGCGGGCGGCTCCGGCAGCCGGAAAGCGCCGCTATCGGCTTGCTTTTTGCGTGCCAGCTGCCCGTAAAATACGGTGGGGAAGGCGCTGGCCTGCTGGTAGAACTGCTCTGCCAGCTGCTTTTTCTTGAGCGCCTCGTAACTGCGCGCCAGCCAATATTTTCCCCTTGCTATTAAAAGCGCGTGCCGCGACTCCTCGTTCAAAGTCTCGAAATGCTTGATCGCGCCATGGGGATCCTTTAGCCAGCGCAAGCTGATCCAGCCTGCCAGAAACTCCGCCTCGTAATATTCGATGCCGCTTTCCGGCGTTAGTTGATGCGCCTTGGCAAGGGAATAGGCTTGCTGGGCGGATTTTTGGCGCAAATGCCGGCGGATGACGACTTCACGCTCTTTCCAAAAATCTTGTTCCAGATATTTCGTATTTTTAGGCTGAAGTCTTAGCTGCGAAGATGCGGTTTTATTATGCTCTTTTTTTCTATAATAGGTGGTTAGTTTTAACACCGTTGCGGGGTGTTGTTGAAAATTTTCCGGCAGTTTGGATGCAAGCGACGCGGCGTTGCTTTTGCCTTTGAAAAAAGCCGTCATACATTCGGCAAAATTCCAATAGGATTTCCCCAGTTTTTTTCCAAGCGCGGATGCCGTTGAATAATTCTTTCCTTCGGTCATAAAATAAATCCGCCACATATGGTCTTCCGGCGTTAAAAACTTTTTATGCCGATTAAGATATTCATTTTGGGCATGCGCGCTTAGGCTGGCTTTATGCCAGTATTCGCGAATCCAATTTTGCGCTTCTTTGGTCTTGTTTTGCGACAGTAAGGCAAGGCCTAGGCGTCTTTTCCCTTCCAAGCCAACCGGCGGATGCCGGCCAAACCAGGCGATGACCGCGCCGTCGCTCCATTCGCCGGGCATAGAATATTCCGCTTTGGATTGCAAGCTGCGCTGGCTGGGAAAATCCGGGTTTCGCCGCATAAAATCGGCCACGTTTTCGAACTGTGGCGCGCTGGAATCGTTTAGATAATACTTCCAGGCGACGTAATCTTGCAGCAAGCTGTCCTCGCTGGATTCGGCTGTTCTGATGGCCGCTTCCCAGTTCTGCGCGCGCAGATGCGATAGGCCTTCTTGCCAGGCAGCGTTGTTTAGCGCCGCAAAAGCCGCGCAGGCAAAAGATATGGCAGCGATAAAAGCCAGAAAGGCCGTTATCCGCGTCTTTTTGACATGGCGCGTTGAACTGGAATATGGCATACTGCAAATCATGATTTTTGGGAGAGAAAGAATGCTGGAAGGTTATTATACCGCTCTTATTACACCATTCGATTCTAAATTAAAAGTTGATGAATCGGCTTATTGCGCATTGATCGAAACACAAATCGAATCTGGCATTAACGGAATCGTAACTTGTGGTACGACCGGCGAAGCGCCGACGCTTAGCGAAGGGGAGTTTGAAAGTGTAGTTTCCTTGGCCATAGAAACGGCCAAAAAACGTGTTCCGGTGATCGCAGGGACGGCGTCCAATTGCACCCAGACGACGATTGAAAACACCAAGCTTGCGGAAAAACTGGGCGCGGATGGCGCGCTGATCGCAGCCCCTTATTACAACAAGCCGACCCAAGAAGGATTGTATTTGCACTACAAGGCGGTGCATGACGCCACCAATATTCCGATCATCCTTTATAACGTGCCTGGCCGTTCGGTCGTCGATATCGGCGTCGATACGATAGCCCGGCTGGCGAAATTGCCGCGCATTGCAGGGATCAAAGAATGCAGCGGCGATGTCAACCGGGTTGTTCGCACTCGTGCCGCAGCAGGCTCACAATTCTGCCAAATGACCGGTGACGATCCGATGATGCTGCCTTTCTTGATTCAGGGCGGGGCGGGTTGCATTTCCGTCACATCGAATGTGGCGCCGAAATTATGTGTCGATTTGTACAAGGCTTGGAAAAACAAAGATATCGCGACCGTTTCGGCATTGAACGACCGTCTATTGCCGCTGCATGATGCCATGTTCTGCGAAAGCAACCCAGGCCCGGCGAAATACGCGGCGTCGTTGATGGGCTTTTGCCGCGAAGATTTGCGCTTGCCGCTTGCGCCATTGTCGGCTGCCAACAAAGAAAAAGTCAAAGTCGCCCTGGACAAGGCAGGGCTTAAACCGCAAAACGCCGATGGCCAGCAAAAAAACACAGGAATCTAGGAATATCGTCGATAATCGGCGCGCGCGTTACGATTATTCAATCGAAGACACGTTGGTTGCCGGCATGGTCCTGTTAGGAAGCGAAGTCAAGGCGCTGCGCGAAGGCGGCGCCAGCATGTCCGACGCCTATGCCAATGAAAAGGACGGCGAGATTTTTCTATTCAATCTGCATATTCCGGAATACAAACCCGCGAGCAAATTCAATCACGAACCGAAACGCCCCAGGCAATTGCTTTTGAAAAAAAAGGAATATGAGCGCTTGCTGGGCTCGATCAAACGCGACGGCGTGACCTTGATCCCGCTGAATCTTCATTTCAGCAGCCGGGGCATCGTCAAATGCCTTTTGGGGCTTGCCAAGGGGAAACGCAAGGAAGACAAGCGCGAAGGCATCAAGCAGCGAGAATGGGACAGGCAGAAATCCCGTGTTCTTCGCGGCGAAAAGTAAACACTTATTAATATCCTGCGCTAAAACCTTGTACAACGCATGCGGGAATAGGCGTTCGCCGCATAAAAATTAACAGCAAATTAATTTTTTTCCTTTAGTGTCATAATGCATATGTCCTAATCATATAGCCGTATACTGTCATCAAAGCTTTGTCTTGTGCCAAGAGGGTCCCCGTGAAGCAAAATTATCTCGACGTCATCCAGTTAATTGAACGCTTGCACCGCCAGTTTTTGGAAATTCTGAAAAACGAATTGGAGCGCGCGAAGATCAGCGACATCAACAATATTCAATCCTTGATCCTTTTCAATATTGGGCAGGATGAAATGACCGTGGGCGATTTGATCGACCGCGGCTATTACCTAGGATCGAACGTATCGTACAACGTCAAGAAAATGGTCGAAAACGGCTATCTTCTTCAGGAACGCTCGCATCATGACCGGCGTTCTATCATGATCCGCCTGACCGAAAAGGGATTGGCCTTGTGCCAGCGGATGCATGGCATGTTCGACCGCCACGCTGCGTTGCTGGCCAAAGGCCGCTTTACCTTGGACGAGCTGAAAACCATCAGCGCAAGCCTGCGCAAGCTGGAGCAGTTTTTAACCCAGCCTTCGCGCGTGCTTTTGGCCGGGGCCGCCTAAAATATTGCATCCGCATGTCTATGCGGCTATTGTCTGCCCAATGGGCGGACAATGGAATATTTCTTACAGCAACTCATAAACGGACTGACCCTTGGCGCCGTATACGCGCTGATAGCCATCGGCTATACCATGGTCTATGGCATCTTGGGCATGATCAATTTCGCTCATGGCGAAATATACATGCTTGGCGCGTTCGTAACCTTGATCGCTTTTCTTTTGCTTTCTCCCTTGATTGCGTCCCTGGCAGTTTTATTGCTGCTGGTCGCGCTGACGTCCATTTTCTTTACCGCTTGCTATGGCTATACCATCGAGCGCGTGGCCTACAAGCCTTTGCGCGGGTCGTTCCGCCTGGCCCCCTTAATATCGGCGATCGGAGCTTCCATTTTCTTGCAAAACTATGTGCAGCTTTCCCACGGTGCGAGAATTAAAAGCCTGCCGCCGCAAATCGAGGGCACGATTGCCCTTTTTGGCGCAGAGAACGGCTTTGGCGTGTCCGTCACTTATGTGCAAATTCTTATCCTTGTAACCGCCTTAGTTTTGCTGGCTGTATTCGCGTACATCATTGGGCGTACCAAACTGGGCCGCGAATTGCGCGCGGTCGAACAAGATCCAATCATGGCCGCGCGGCTTGGCATTGACGTGGACCGGACGATTTCCCGGACATTCATGCTTGGCGCGGGGCTTGCGGCGGTCGCGGGTTTTATGGTGGTTTTGCACTATGGGGCGATCGACTTTTACTTGGGATTCCTGGCCGGGATAAAGGCGTTTACGGCGGCGGTGCTGGGCGGCATAGGCTCGCTGCCTGGCGCGGTTTTGGGGGGCATTCTAATCGGCCTGATCGAGGCGCTTTGGTCCGCCTATTTCAGCATCGAATACAAGGATGTCGCGGTGTTTTCGGTTTTGATATTGGTGTTGCTGTTGCGGCCAAGCGGCCTGTTCGGCAAAGCGGAAATCGAAAAGGTATAGGCACGGCGCATGCAAAGAAAATCCGATTTGCTGCAGCAAAGTTTTTATCATGGCCTGAAATGCGCCTTGCTGGCCGCCGTTCTGGCGCTGCCCTTTATCGCGCTTAGATTGGACGAGGGCGAAGGCGGCCTTGTCGTCGCGACGCGCTGGCCTGAATTTTTGTTCGCCGTAGGGTTGGTGTTCGCCTTTTTCTTTGCAAAAAATCTTTTTCCCAAACGCGAAAGCGGCGTGAAAGAAAGTCTCGACCGGATAACCTTGTGGCTGCAAAAACATGAATCAAAAATCGGCGCTCTGTTGCTTTTCATTGCTCTGCTTTTGCCGTTTTTACCTTTCTCCAGCCGCTATGTCATTGACCTTGCCACCACGGTTTTAATTTATGCCATGCTGGGCTGGGGGCTTAACATCGTTGTCGGCATGGCAGGGCTTTTGGATTTGGGCTATGTCGCGTTTTACGGCATCGGCGCTTATACCCTGGCTTTGACCGGGGAGTATTGGGGGCTTAGTTTTTGGCAGGCGCTGCCGCTATCCGCTTTGTTCGCGGTGTTTGCCAGCGTGCTGATTGGGTTGCCGGTGCTGCGGCTGCGTGGCGATTATCTTGCTATTGTTACCCTAGGCTTTGCCGAGATATTTCGGATTTTTCTAATCAACTGGCAAAGCTTTACCCACGGACCTTCCGGCATAAGCGGCATACAGCGTCCGACGTTTTTCGGCCTTGCCTTCCAGCGGGAAGCCGAAGAAGGAACGCGCAGTTTCCACGATTTCTTCGGACTAGAATTTTCGACCCAGCACCGCGTGGTTTTTTTATATTTTCTGATTCTTGCTTTGGCGCTGCTGACCAATTTTATCGTTCTAAGAATAAGACAGGCGCCGATAGGCCGCGCCTTTGAAGCGATGCGCGACAATGAAATCGCAAGCCGCAGCTTGGGTATCAGCCCGACGGCGGTTAAGCTTTGTGCCTATGCCATCGGTGCGGGGATCGCCGGCCTTGCGGGGTGCTTCTTTGCGGCGCGGCAAGGATTCGTCAGCCCGGAAAGTTTTACTTTCGTTGAAAGCGCGATGATTCTTGCGATTGTGGTGCTTGCCGGGGCGGGCAGTCAGCTGGGTGTGCTTTTGGCAGCAATTATTCTGGTCAGCTTGCCGGAATTGCTGCGCGATTTTTCGGCGCTGCGGATGTTGTTCTTTGGCGCGATGATGGTGCTGATGATGGTATGGCGGCCGCGCGGTATTTTCGCGCTGCGCAAGCCGGGAATCCTGTTCGGGCAAAGAGGTAGGCAATGACCGGCGCCTTGCTTTCGGTTGTGGATCTGTCGATGCGTTTCGGCGGGCTTTGGGCGGTGGAAGGACTGTCGTTCGAGGCTCAGCAGGGCGAGATCACCGCGATCATCGGCCCCAACGGCGCGGGCAAAACCACGGTCTTTAATTGCATTACCGGGTTTTACAGGCCGACTTCGGGAAAAATTCTGCTCAACCGAAACAAAAAAAATTTTGAAGTGCAGGCGATGCCCGACCACGCGATTGCAAGGGATTGCGGCATTGCGCGCACTTTCCAGAATATCCGCCTGTTTGCCCAAATGACAGTATTGGAAAATTTATTGGTGGCGCAGCATAACGCCCTGCAGAGAAGCCTTTTTGGCCTGGATGCGGCGCTTGGTCTTTCCGGGTTTGATAAAAGAAACCACCGGGCGATGGAATTGGCGCGCTATTGGCTTGACAAAGTAGGTCTTTTGGATTGCGCCGACTATGTCGCAGGGGAATTGCCCTATGGCGCGCAAAGGCGGCTTGAAATCGCGCGCGCCATGTGTTCTGAGCCGGCTTTGATTTGCCTGGACGAGCCGGCCGCCGGGCTAAATCCCAAAGAAACGGCAGAGATGAGCGCATTGCTTTTGGATATTAAAAGCGGCGGGCATGCATCCATATTGCTGATTGAACATGATATGCGCTTGGTGATGGATATTTCCGACCATATTGTGGTGCTGGATCACGGCAGAAAAATCTCTTCCGGCGCTGCGGGTCAAGTCCGGTGCGATCCCGTGGTAATCAAGGCATATTTGGGGGAAGAGTATGCTTGAGATTAAAAACCTTAAAGTATGCTATGGCAAGGTCGCCGCCATCGATGGCTTGTCACTGAATGTGAAAAAAGGCAGCATCACCTCGCTTATCGGGGCCAACGGCGCCGGGAAATCCACGCTGTTGAACAGCATATTCAACCAGCCTAAGTCGCAGCAAGGACAAATATTGTTTTGCGGCGGCGATATCACGGACCTTCCCGCCCACAAAATCAGCGGGCTTGGTATTTCGATTGTACCCGAAGGGCGAAGGATATTCCCCAAGATGACGGTCTTGGAAAACATTCTCCTCGGCGCGACATGCTTGCCGCAGCCGGACGGGCAAATTCTGGATTATGCCTTGGGTTTGTTTCCACGGCTGAGAGAACGCCTGGCGCAAAGGGGCGGCACGCTTTCGGGCGGCGAACAGCAAATGCTGGCCATTGCCCGTGCCTTGATGTCGAAGCCCAGGCTGTTGCTTTTGGACGAGCCGTCCTTGGGCCTCGCCCCGCTTATCATCAAACAAATTTTTTCGGTGATCGCGAGCCTGCGCCGGGATATGGGCATGACGATATTCCTTGTCGAGCAAAACGCGCACCAGGCGCTGCAGCTTGCGGATTACGGCTATGTATTGGCGAACGGCAGGCTCGTGCTGCAAGGAACAGGCAAGGATTTGCTTGCCGACGAGGGCGTGCGCCAAGCCTATCTTGCCGGATAGATTTCCTTGCTAGCGGTGGTGCAGCATTCGTTGTTCTTGGCGATTTTTGATCGCCGACGCGATGATGGACGTTCCCAGAATTGCAATCACGATCATCAAAGAGTAATGCGTTGGGATTTTAACAAAGCTGTGAATCACCATCTTAGTCCCGATAAAGGTCAAAACCACCGAAAGGCCTACTTTTAAATAGCGGAACATATTGACGACTCCCGCCAGCATAAAGAACATCGACCGCAGGCCTAAAATCGCGAAGGCGTTGGAAGTAAACACGATAAAGGTATCTTGCGTGATTGCCAGAATGGCGGGGATGGAATCGACCGCGAAAATCACGTCGGTGATTCCGACCATGATCAAAACCAGAAACAATGGCGTGCCCAGGGTTTTTCCGTCGCGCCGGACAAAAAAATGATTGCCTTCATAGCCGTCGGTGAATTGGAACATTTTCCGCGCCAGTTTCAACACCGGATTTTGGCCGATGTCCTTGGGCTTGTCGGAAAACAGCAGCATCTTGATGCCGGTTATAATCAGGAACGCGCCGAAGATATAAATGATCCAGCCGAATTTTTGAATCAGCGCAACGCCAGCGAAGATCATGATCAGGCGCAATACCAGCGCCATGGTGATGCCCCACAACAGGACGCGGAAACGCAATTCCGGCGGTACGGCGAAAAATGTGAACAGCATGATAAATACGAAAACATTATCGACCGAAAGCGAATATTCGATGATGTATCCGGTTAAAAACTCGATCGCGGGCTGTTTTCCGGCATAAAAATAAATCCCGGCGTTGAATATTAACGCCAGGCTTACCCAAATGCCGCTCCAGACACAAGATTCCTTGAAGCTGACGACATGCGCGGTTTTGTGGAATACGCCTAAATCCAGGGCCAGCATAAACAGCACAAAACCCATAAATCCAAGCCAGAAATAAATATTGACGTCCATAAATCTTCCCCGGTGAAACTTAAGTGGATTAATAGTCTCTGGGGCTTGTTTGTCAATCTCAATCGGTATAAATTGCCAAGCTATAACCGAAATTCTTCGGCGACCGGATATAGGGGAAAATTCATGCGTCTTGGTAAAATAGCTTTTGTCTTAGTGGCTGCGTTCTTATTCATTGCCCAGGCGAGGGCGGATATCGTAATCGGCGTCGCCGGGCCATTGACCGGGCAGCAAGCCAGCTTTGGCGATCAATTCCGGCGCGGTGCCGATATGGCGGTCAAGCATATCAACGCCAAGGGCGGCATTTTAGGCCAAAAAATTCAATTGGAAATGGCGGATGACGCCTGCGATCCTAAACAGGCGGTCGCCGTTGCTAATCAGCTTGTTGCCAAAGAAGCCAAGGCTGTAATCGGGCATTTCTGTTCGGGATCATCCATTCCCGCATCCGAAGTTTATGCCGAGGAAGAAATTGTCCAGATATCCCCGGCGTCCACGAACCCGCTTTTGACCGAACGCGGGCTTTCGACTTTATTCCGCGTTGTGGGCCGCGATGACCAGCAAGGCGCGGTTGCCGCTCAATATATCTTAGATAATCACAAGAATTCCAATCTTGCGATTGTTCATGACAAATCGGCCTATGGCAAAGGCCTTGCCGAAGAAACCCGCAGATTGCTGGAACAAAAAGACAAGGCCGCAGTTGTGTTCGAGGCGATCAACCCCGGCGAAAAAGATTACTCGGCCTTGATTTCTAAAATAAAGGCGGCGAATGTTGATTTCATCTATTTCGGCGGCTACCACCAAGAGGCCGGTCTGATCGTGCGCCAGGCGCGGCAGCAGGATTTGAACGCGCCGCTGATGG
>CAYRVJ010000035.1:0-11545 GCA_964427785.1 uncultured Alphaproteobacteria bacterium
CGGCGTTTTGCAGGTTTTTGCTGCTGACCGAAGGCATGGTCATAAAGCTTCTGTTGGCAAGGCTCATGCCATAAAGCTCGCCGTTCTTGATCGCCAGAGACAGCGCGGTCAAATTGCTGCGCTCGCCCTGCACATAGGTGGTTTGGCGGGCGATATCCTCGCTTAGTTCCTTCAGCAGACGCTCAATCATCACGATGGTGCGGTTGATGTCGTCTTCCAGAATGCGCAATTGGCGGTGATCTTCGTCGATCGCGCCGGAAAGGCTATAGGCGGCGCGCGCCGCTTCGAGCAAGAAATTCGCAAGAGTCGAATTGGCGGCGGAAGCCGTCGACACATTGTTCAACTGGCCGATATTTTCATTGATACGGTCCAACTGCGCCTGTGCCTCGTTCCATTGATCCACCAGAATCGGATTGCCTGGCGTGGTTCCGACCTGCAGCCTTGCGCTGATCGCGGCGACAACGCCGTGATAGGCTTGGCTGTGGTTTTCGGTCACGACACGGATCGAGCGGAACGCATCGCTATTGGCCTGGATATTGGCCTGCAAATTGGAAAGGTCGACGCGCAAATGATCGATTTTCTGGCTGACATCGGTTCCGGTAAAGCTGCCTGGGGTCGGCGGCGGCATAATAAAAGGCTGGCCGTTATATAATGGCGTGTAGAATTGCGGCACGGGCTGCATCGGCGCGGTTTGCGTCAAAGGATAAGGATAGCGCCCGGTGGCGGCGACCGATCCATAAGGCGCGACCACGGTGGTGTTTTCGCTTTGCGGCGGACTTTGCCATTGCGGCATGGCGCAGGCGGAAAGCAGCAAAGACGCCGCGAAAAAGACCGAGATCTTCAAAGACTTTTTTATTGTTTTGTCCATGCTTTATTCCGATGACTGATTAGGGGGTAAGGTTGCGCCTTGTAAACCGATTTTTCCGCTATTTTAAACGGCTGTTTTAAAATGTCCGTGACTTGCCCGGCATTGCCCGCCGGGAAAGATATCAAAACTGAAGCGATATTAACCAAAGCCCGCCCCAGCGACAAGGGGATATTCGCCTATCGCGCGATTTTTTTAGTAAAAACCGGGGGTTACGCACCGCCATGCGCCGCCCCTGGCCCAAACCGCCCCCCTGCACCGCCGCGCGGAATACAAAACAAAGCTTGCAAAAGCCCATATTACTGGTTAATAAAAACGGCTTCGATAAGGCACGCTGCCGCTAACGCTGCTTCTGTCTTATTTCATGGCTCATGGTGAGCCTGTCGAACCATAGGCTGCAACCGCGAATCTCCGCAGCCCATCCTTCGACAAGCTCAGGATGAGCTTTTAGTATGCATGCCCGAAAGGCCGTGCAAAATAGAATGTGCCCGTAGCTCAACTGGCCAGCCGCAAGGACAAAGTCCGAGCGGGAAAAATATAAAGACTATCCGGTTGAGCGAAAGACGCCGGATATTGTGGAATAAATACGCGCCCGTAGCTCAACTGGATAGAGCATCTGACTACGAATCAGAAGGTTAGGAGTTCGAATCTCTTCGGGCGCGCCACACCCACCGTCCCGCCGCCCAAATCCCGAAACAGGCCAAAACCGGCCAGGCGAAAACCAGCAAGAAACGCAGGCGGTCTTGCAAGCCTTGCACGCCGCGGTTCAATTCCAGCTGCACTTTGCGCAATTCCTGCTGCGCCGCCAGCATGTCGGATTTGGCCTGAAGGATGGTCTGTTCGATTTCCTGTTCCGCGCTTTCGCCTTTTTCCTTTTGCTGCGCCAAAAGCCGGGTCAGGCGCGTTTGCGCGTCTTGCAATTTTATCTTCAGCGCGGCTTCTTGCGTCAAAAATTTGTCTTCGGCTTGACGCCGCATCGCGTCCAATTTTTCAAGGCTGCGCGCGCCCGTTGCCCGCACGCGGATTTCGGACAGCGAAATGCCGCTGATCGCGTCCTCGATCGCGCTTAGGATAAAATCGGCGTTGTCGGCATTGGGCATCAAATAGCCGTTTTTCAGGCTTTCCGGGATTTTCGCCCAAAATCTGTCTTCGGTCAAATCGCTGTCGGCGACCAGGATGATCGCGGCGCTTTTTTCCGACTCCGCCAAATGCTGCGGCATTTTTACGTCCTTGGATTTCGCTGAATCCGGCGCGGCGGCGCCGAATACCGATGTTAATTTCCCCGATAGCCTTAACGCCAAAACGCGCTCGACGCCGTCCGGCTTGAAATCCAAAAGCAGCTTTTGCAAATCCGGCATGAAACGGATTTTTTCAACGTCCAAGCCCATGCTGTCTTTTGTGGTGAATAAAAGCGGCGAGATTTTTATGCCGCTCTTGGGCGTCACATCAAAATATCCGGCGCTGGCCAAATTCAGCCGGTTCAAATGCGCCGTCAGCCCGTCGCCCTGCGCCGCTTGCTTCGCGTCCAGTTTCAGCCAGGCGATATAATCCTGCGCCTTGTTTTGATCCAGCATCACCCGCTGCGCCAGATTGCGGTCGGCCGCGACTTTTCCCTGCGGCATGGAAATGCCCCAATGATCCAGGAATTTCCCAAATTCGGAAGATTGCGCCGCCCCGTCCGCATTGGCGATTTGCCTTGCCGCCGCCGCCTCGCTATGCGGATCGAGCAATATCACGGCGCAGGCCTTGCGCAACAAAAACTGATCGACGGCGTAAAGAGCAGAACTGGAAAGCCCCCTGGGATGCGCCACCAAAAGGCAGTCGACATCATCCGGCACAAGGCTGATATTGCCGTCCAATCTTTGCAAGGAAAAAGCCTGGCGCATATAGGCCCAGAACATCCAGGGCGCGGGCGCGCCGTCGCCGCGCGACAGCGGCGAGAACATGTCGGCGTCCATCGGCAGCGACGTAATCACGCCGATTTTGGCTTTTCGCGGCTGGGCGATGGCCTGCACCATCCGCGTCAAATCATATTCCAGCAAATCGCGGCGTTCCAGCTGAAAGGCGGGAACAACCGCGCGGTTGCCCAGCATCGAGGATGCGGTAAGGCCGAAAAACCCTTGCAAGGTTCCGCCGTAAAGCGGGATCGGCGCAAGCCCGTCCTTGATCGCTTGGTCTTCGGTTTCGGAAAAGGCTTCGGGGTCTATGATTTCAAGCTTGATCCTGGAGTTTTGATATTGCTTCAGCATCGCCACAATGCGCGCAGCGTATTCGCCATAGGCGGGAACTTCTTGCCCCAGCACCCGGGAGTAATAAAACCGCAAAGTCACAGGTTCGTTTATATTGGCGATCACTTGCTTTGTCGCCTCGGACAGGCTGTGTTTTTTATCGGCGCTTAAATCCAAAGAAACATTGGCAAAAAGCGCGCCGGAAATAGCGGCGATCAGGATAAACAGCGCGATCGCGCCAAAAACCGATACGGCAAAGAGATGCTTGGCTTTACGCATACCGCCTCCGCAAACTCAGCGCGGTCAGGAATAAAAACAAAACGGCATAGCCCGCGAATAAAATAACGCCGGAAAGGGAAATAAGCCCATCCGCCATATCCTGATAGGCCGCCAAAATCCCGATGCCGCGCAAAGCGTCCGACAGCAGGAACAAATCGAAAAATCTTGCGCCGAAAATATCGGATAAAAATAGGCTGCCCGGAAGATTGGCGGTAAAACACAATAAAACGCCAATCACAAAAGCGGCGATTTGATTCGACGTCAGGCTAGAGGCGAATTGCCCGATTGCGGCATAGGCTGCGCCAAGAAAAATGCTTGCGGCATAGCCCGACACCACAAGCCCCCAATCCGGATCGCCCAGATACCCCAACATGACGGCGATAGGGAAAGTCAGAATCTGAATCGCGGCGATTAAAACCGCAACGGCAAGGAATTTACCTATAATAAAATCCGCACGCGGAACCGGAGAGGTGAACAGCAGCTCGACGGTGCCTTGACGGAATTCTTCCGCCCAGCTGCGCATCGAAAGCGCGGGCACAAGAATCATGCCCAGCCAGGGCAAATACAAGAAAAATGGCCCTAAATCGGCGATTCCACGCGAGAAAAATCCGCCGAAATAAAGCGGCAAAGCCATCGACAAAAGCAAATAGGCGAAGGTTACGACCAGCATCGCCGGGCTTGAGAAAAACCCGTAAATTTCTTTGACCAGGATGGCGCACAAAGAGGATCGTTTTATCATGATGATTTAACCTCTTGGGTCAGACGGCGGAAATTTTCCTCGGCTCCCGCGCCTTCGGCCAATTCTTGCGGCGAAAGATCGCATACGATCCGCCCATCAGAAATCACGATCAAGCGGTGACACAAGGCGCAAGCCTCGTGCAAATCATGCGTTGAAATAATAACCGCTTTTTCCGCCGCGATGCCGGTCAAAACTTTCCGCCAATGATGTTTTTGATTGGGGTCAAGCCCGTCCATCGGTTCGTCCAGGATTAAAATCCCAGGATCGTGCAACAGCGCCTGGGCCAGCGCCACGCGCCGCTTATAGCCTTTGGACAAGGTTTCAATACGATCGTAAAGCTTATCTTCGATCTGGCAAAGCTGCGCCGATTTTTTGACTTCTTCTTTTCCAAATCCGCGCAGCCGGGCCGCAAAATTCAAGAAAACCCAAGGCGTCATGTCCGGATAAAGCGGCATCGATTCCGGCAAATAACCGAGCATGCGCAAGGCCGTTTGCCTGTCTTCTTGTAAATTCTTTCCGCCTAAAAATACCTCGCCCGCATCGGGACGCAAAAAACCGGAAACAAGACGCATCGCCGTGGTTTTTCCCGCGCCGTTCGGGCCAAGCAGCGCAATGATCTGGCCCTTATCCGCGCGCAGGCTAAAACCGTCCAGCGCTTTTTTCGCGCCGAAAGATTTTACAAGATTCTGGGCGGAAACCAGTTCCATAAAAACCCTTATGGTGAAGGCTTTTGATAATTCTGGCGCAAGCGCAATTGATTGACGGCGGCCGACAGCGTGTCACGCTCGGCGCAGGCCATTCCCGCCGCGCACATTCTTTGCAAGCGCGCCAACATGGATTCGGCGCCACTTAACTGCCCTTGGCTGGCATAATAATAGCCAAGATCGTAAAGCGCGCCTTTGTGATTGGCATCCAAACTGATCGCGGCAAGATATTGGGTCGCCGCATAATCCATTTGGCCCATGCCGCGATAGGCGACCGCCAGCTGATAGCGCAATTCCGCGTCTTGCGGATGCAAGGGAAGGATTTGCAAAATCGCTTTTGCGGCCTCGGCGTAATCCTGCTTGTGGTTTTTCCGCTGCACGTCCAATAGCGCGGCTTGATAGGGATCCATCGGCACGATTTGCGACGGATACATCGCGAAGACGACGACCGCCACCACGACGCAGGCGGCGACGACAATAAAACGGGTGGGGCTTGGGGATGTGGCTTCCAACATGGCCGCACACCATACAGCGGAATGTTGCTTTTTTCAATCACTCCGCAAGTTCTAGGATTTTATCCCATTCTGCCTTTTTCACCGGCATCACCGACAGCCGGGATTGCCGGATCAGGGCCATTTCCTTCAAATTAGACTGCGCTTTTATAACGGCAAGGGAAACAGGGTTTTTCAAGGCGCGCTTTGGGATGATGTCTACCATGACGAATTTGCCGCTTTTATCCGAAGGATCCGGATAGGCGGTTTTAACGATTTCGGCGATGCCGACGATTTCCTTGCCGTCATTGGAGTGGTAAAAAAAAGCCAGATCGCCCCTTTGCATGGCGCGCAGATTGTTTGCCGCCTGGAAATTGCGCACGCCGTCCCAATGGATTTTTTTATCGCGCTGCAATTGCGCGAAAGAATATACGGAAGGTTCCGATTTAACTAGCCAATAAGCCATGGGCTAGATTTAGCCCGTAAGGGCCATTTTAGCAAGATGCGATATCTAGGCGCCGCCCAGCCCGCCGCCTTGGCCGGAATGCGGGATCACGCGCTGAATTTGCTCAGAGGTCAACCCAAAATGGGCTCTCATATATTCGCGCACCACATCCATGAAATTGGCGGTCGGTGTCAGCATGTTTCCTGGCGTGTTGGAAAGGCCCGGCCAAATTCCCATCAAGCCCGATCCGCCGGCGGCGCCGCGCAGCATGGGATTTCCGGTCAGGATCATTCCGGCCTGGGCATGGCCGTGGTCGATGCCGCCTATATATGGTTCCGGCCCGTTCGGCACGACCGAACGCCCGAATTCCGAGAACACGACAATCAAGGTATCTTCAAAAGCGTTCGCGCCGCCGCCTTGGCTGGGCATGGATTTCAACGTGTCTACCATGATGCGCAAGCCCAAGGACAAATTATTCAGCTGCGCCGTGATGTCCAAAGTGCGGAAAGAATGCCAATCGAATCCGTCCACCTGGGTGTATCCCGCGATAGGTGCGACGACAGGATCGGATGCAAGCATCAAGGCCATGGTTTGCGCCTGGGTTGGAAAATTCCAGTTGTTGTAATTGATCGGATGGCCGGCGAGGGCAAGCGCGGTGTTGTTCTGATTGTTGATCGCGCCGTCAAAAGACTGGCGTAAATAGCCGTTGCCCATGGCGGCGCGCAGCTTTTGCAACAAGGTTGCTTCAATCGGCTGGCCGGGCGCTTGGAAAGATCCTACCGCTTCGGGGCCGGAAAGAATGACCGGCAAATTCGGATCGCCGTAAAAGGACAGCGCGCCGGGCGAATTTTCGCCGACGATTTCCGTCAAAAGCCTGTTCACGAATCCAGGCGCCATGCTGCTTTGCGGACCGAAATTCTGTTTTTGCACCAGTTCAGTTTCAAGGAAATGCGACTGAACGCAATTCCAATTCACGGTCGAAGAATGGACGATCGTCATGTCGCCGTTTTGCAAAAGCGGATAAATATGCGGCATGCCGTAAAGGCCGAACATGTCGTTTAAATACTGCGTCTGGCCCCAATTCGGCGGCGGCGTTTCGCCGGGAGACGGCGCGGCAAAAGGCCCGCGCTTTGCTTTATAATTTGGATCGGCATAAGGCGGCAAGAAAGTCAATTGATCGAGTCCGCCGGACAGATAAACGATGGCAAGCCTTTTCGCCGTCGCGTCGCCCGGTCCTGCGAAACTAAGTCCTGGATTGGCCATGCTGACGGCGCAGGCGCCGGCACAGGCGCCGGTAAGCTGCATGAAATCGCGGCGGCTGATCATTTGATCCTGTTTCATAGGGTCGATCCTTTGTATAAGACTTCAGGGCTTAAGGCCGTTGCGATAATGGCGGTGACAGGCTCGCTTGCGGCATAGGCAAGGATCGAGCGCGAGGACGGCCCGGCATGCGCCCCCAAAACGCGATTATAGAAATCCACCGCGGACATTTTGGCGGCGACCGACGGCGCCAGCATCGAGGCCATTTTGAAATATTGCAAAATTTGCGCGTCGTTCAAATAACGCTTTCCGTTGTTCAGAAGCCAGCCTTCGGGCGTGGGGCAGGATTTGAAGGGCTGATTCAGCATCGGCAGATAATTTTCGATGACATTGGCGAATAAAATGCCGTCTTCGAGGCTGCTGCGTCCCGAAAGCCCGCCCGCGCGGATAAGGCCAGAAAGCCAGTTTTGCGGCTGCGGCGTTTTTTGGTACGTGGGCCTGTACGCTACGGCGCTTTCAAAGAAAGTCTTAAACACCGGCAAAAGCCTGCCGCCATTTTGCAAATATACATCACGCAGTTGATCCACAAGCAAACGCAATTCCGCAACCGAATCGGGATTGTCATGCAGGAAATATTGCACCAACTTTAACGCAAAGCGGCGCGCGGTTTTCGGATGCCTTGCCAATGCTTCCATCACGGTGTCGATTTGCGCTTCGACATTGGCTTCGTTCCATCCCGGTGCGGGCAAATGCAATCCCAGGAAAGGAACGGTTTTCGCCTTGTTATAGGCATGGTAACGAAGATCGACATAAAATTTACCGCCGCCGGAATTGGGCAGATGGGTTCTGGAAATCCGCAAGCCGGTAAAAAGATCGGCAAGCTCTTCGATATCGGCTTGGCCATAGCCACCATCGACGCCGACAGTGTGCAATTCCAAGAGTTCGCGCGCATAATTCTGCAAGGATAGCTGGCCCACGGTATAACGGCTAAACTGCCCGTCCAAATCGAACATGTGGCCCAGGCTGCGCACGGTTTTCTTTAGAATGTCGGTATAGGTTCCGCCAAACATCAACGGCACGAAGATTTCCATCATATAGGCGCTGGCGCTCATCGCGATCCAATAATCTTGCGGCGTGGTTCTGTGAAAGCGCACCGGAATACAGCTTTCGGACAGGAATTCGGCGATGCGGAACGCTACCGGCTGCTTGGTCTTGGCCTTGACCATTTGATACAAAATCGCCTCGTTCATATAGCTCGCCGTAATCTGCGCGCGAGCCGGTGCATTCAGGTTTCCGGCTACGGCGCTGAATTCGTAAATCATCTGCTCCATGCTCTTAAAGCCGTTTTGCATGCCGAAATCGAGCGCCGTGGAATTAAGCTGGTCCAAAATCCACTTCTTCGGGCTTCTGCGCATCGCGTCCAGTTCGTCGGCGCGGGGCATTAAACCGAAACGGTGCGCCAGCATCACCGATGTGGCGTCGCCGATCGATTGTGATCCGCTGGAAGAACCGGCCAAACTTTCCATCAAAATCTGCTTTTGGCTTTGCGACACCCGCCCATGTCTTTTGACCGGCTCTTTGCTTAAATCCGAACTGGCTTTTAATTGCGCCGGGCTCATCTGCGGCAATTTTTGCAAAGCGGCTTGATTGCGCCTGGTTTTGATTTGCATGCCGTCGCGCAACATCGCGGCCTTGGCCTGCAGGGGGATCATATCCAATTTCAAAGGCGCTGCGGTCTTGGCGACGGCAGGCAACCGATCGGCGCGGGTGGACAGCTCCGCCTTGCGGTACATGGTTTCCTTAGAGCTTGGAACAATCACCTGCGCCATTTGAACCTGCCTCGTTTTCCTGGTTGGTTGCTTTAAAAATTCTTGCGTTTATCCAGGTCTGGGTCTTATTAACCCTATATTTCATATTATCACAAAAAAGAGAGAATTTCCTGCAGAATTTGATCTTTTAGAGAAAAATTCTTAGATTTATAATAGTTCTAAATCCTCTTTTAGGCCGTTTGCTTACAATACAACATAAAAGCCGCCCTTTTTTGGGGCGGCTTTTTTAGCGGAGCATCAGGAAATGATAAGGGCTTAAGCACCCATGCCTTGCTGCTGATAAGGTATGACATAATCTATCTCGCTTTGGCTTAAACCATAAAATGCGGCGACATACTGCCGAATCAAATTCGGCCCAACCATCGAACATGGCAATTGCTTTTGCGCGTTCATCATTTGATAGCCGGGGAAATTGCCGACGATACCTTCGCCAGGGCGGGACATTAGATTCGGATCGCCGGAAATGACCAGCATCGCGCCATAACTGCCATGGTCGATGCCGTCGGTCGCGGCCTCGGCGGAACCGCCAAATTCAGAGGCAACGATAATAAGAGATTTGCTGAATTTACCCGACGCCTTAAGCCCATCGACCAAAGCGGCCAGGCCTTCGTCCATATGCGCAAGCCTGCTTGCGGGATATCCTGTGCCGTTGTTGCCGGCCACATGCCAATCGAATCCGCCCATTTCATGCGCGATAACGGCGGGCGCCGAGGCAGGATCCATCGACGCCAGCATCGCTGCGACTTGCATGTGCAACGGGAATGCCCAGTGGCTGGAAAAATTCTGGAAATTGACGTTGCTGCCGTTCAACAGCTGATTCACCGATTCGCGGCGCGCCAAGGCGGTATCAAAATTTTGCCGCAAGGATCTATTGCCCAAAGTTTCGCGGATGCGGGTAAGCGTGGCGCTTTCCGGCGTGCTGCCGGGCGGCGTGAACACCGCCGTCGGTTCCGGCCCGCGCAAGACATCCATCGGCACGGGGCCGCCATTGATCGATACCGCGCCGGGATTCGCTTCTCCGGTGATCACTTCCAAAAGACGGTTGATCCAGCCGGTGCTGTTCGAGCCGCTCATTTGATTGAGTCCATTATCCAAAAGCTTGGTCGATTCGAAATGCGATAAATTGTTGACGATGTTCGGGCTGGCGGAACTCGCGACGCCATGGAAAATAGTCGCCTCGCCCCGGCTGAACATGCCGTAAAGAGCCGGCATACGCCAATGCAGCCCCATTTGATCGGACAGATAAAAAGCCGGCTGAAAACCTTGCGGCACATTTACGGAACCCGGGGCCGGGATTGCAAAATTGCGATAGCGCTGGCTGTAATGCGGATCGGCATAAGGGATCGCGACCGACATCAGGGTACGCAAGCCCCCGGCAAGCTTGATAAAGAAAAGTTTTTTGTCGTTATGCGCGCCGGCCATTAAAAGCTTGGGCGTGCTGAAAGTCGCCAAAGCGCCGGCGCAAGCCCCCGAGGCCTTCAAAAAGCTGCGGCGGCCTATATTGTTTTTTTGCGGTATGTCTTGTTGCATTATCCCTATTCTCCCCAATACCTGGTGCTAGCCGCGCTTTAAAAATTCTTGGCTCATTACCGTGCAGATTACGGCATTGACCGGCTCGGCTTCGGTAAACCGCAATATATTCTTGGTCGTGCTTAACCGGCTTGCGGCATCAACCACCATGCCGATCGAACTGTTGTAAAAATCTGCGGCACGTCTGCGCGACGCAATGCGCGGAGCCATCATGGCGACATGGTCGTAGATATTCATCAAATTCGCCTCTCCGACCCATTGCGAACCGGGCAAGAAACCGCGCACATCGGGCGGCTGCAGATGCGGCATATTCAAAACAGTCAGGTGATTGAACACATACTCATCCAAAAGCGCGTCTTCTTCCGGGCTTCCTTGCGCAGTGATCAAATTGCCGGCACGCATCATGCCGATCATAATTTGATCTGGCTGCGGATATTGGAAATTGCGCACATTCAAGCTGCCGCTGTGCATCACCATGGCGCGGGCGACTTCGGACAGGTCGCCGTCGCTGCTGATGAACACGCCCGCGATGCGGGAGATAATATCGCGCGCATTCGGTTCGCTGACATCGTCGGAAATGAAATGACGCACCAACTTGGTTGCGATATGAATCGCCGTCATCGGATGGCGCGCCAGCGCATTCAGGAATTCCGTGATCTTGGCGTCGCCGTCCTGGGCGCTATAAGCTTCGATTTGCATGTTCAAGAAAGGCATGCTCTTTGCGCCGCTGTCATGCGTTGGCGGATGGAAATAATACTCCCCGCCTACCCGGCCCATCGCGTTCGGCTGGGCGTTGGTCGAATTAAGCCAGCGCATGCCGGTCAAGATGCGGCTTGCGACTTCCACGTCGGTCTGGGTATAGCCGGCATTGACGCCGACCGTATGCAATTCCATCAATTCGCGGGCATAGTTCTGGCTGGGATTGGCCTTGTCGTTGATGTCGTTGTTCAGATACATCAACATTGCGGTGTGGCGGGCGTTGGCATTGAGGAAGTCGCCGAACTTGCCCAAAGAATGTTGCGCGACGTGATGCATGACATAGGAATGCCCCTGCAGCCCCAATTTATAATCCGACGCCTCGGCAGTGGAAAACCCGACGGCGAAATGATTGGCCCAAAATAAATTCCATCTCATCAGGAACGGCATTTGCGTCGTTGCCTTTTCCCGGTTGAAGC
>CAYRVJ010000036.1:0-11315 GCA_964427785.1 uncultured Alphaproteobacteria bacterium
GAAGGCTGCACACCAAAGACCATCTGATGGAAGAATTGGCGAAAATCCTGCGCGTCTTAAAAAAATCAGACGACAGCGCGCCGCACGCGTCGCTTTTGGTTTTGGACGCGACCACAGGGCAAAACGCGGCATTGCAGGCGGAACATTTTCAAAAATCGGCGCAATTGACAGGCCTGATCGTAACCAAACTCGATGGAACCGCGCGGGCGGGCGTAATTTTGCCGATCGCCGAAAAAACCCGCCTGCCGATTCTTGCCATCGGCGTCGGCGAAGGGATCGAAGATTTGCAACAATTCAACCCGCAGGATTTCGCGGAAAACTTGCTCGGCCTTTAACGCCCGTTGCGCCCGTCATTGCCGGGTTTCCATTCAGGCCCGAACACATCGCCCGGCGACAGCCCGTCGAAAGGATCGTTGTCATGTCCATAATCTTCTAGGACCGGACTTGTTTGCTGTAGCTGGCTGCTGCGATAGCGGCGCATTTCCCGATCCAGCCAGGGAATGCGGCTTTTCGGCTCAAGCGCGATCATTTTATGCAAAATCTTGCGCTGTTCCGGATCGCACATTTTCGACAATTCCGGGAAAGGAACTTGATGGATGGAATCGCACAATTCTTCGGGCAAGAAATTGGGGCCGATTCTGATCTGCACTTCGGCAAACAGAAATATTTCTTGAATATGCTTTTCTGTCAGTTCGGCAGCTTGAACCCCTAAGCCCAAAATCTTGCCCTGGGAATTCAGGTAAAGCGCGTAGATTTTCGGCTCGTCCATAATCACAGGCGCGGCGATTTGCCATAACATGGCATAATGCCCCATACAGATATCGGTCGCACCCTCTTTAAACCCCTCTCCCGGCCAGATAAAACCAACTAATGGGAAAGGAATTTCATCGAATTCCCTAGGATTCATTATACCCTCGCATATCATATCCTTATCGGAACTATACGACATTTTAGGCCAAAAGAAAAGAGGCCGCCTTTTTGGGGCGGCCACAAGAGAAGTGATGGAGCTAAGGAAATCCGACTGTCTAAACCCCAAGGTTTAAACCAGTATATTCAAAATCGACCCGCGTTGCGCCGCGCCCGCATAGGCGTTTTTGGCCAGTTGCGCGCCGCGCGCATTCTGATCGGCGATTTTTTCAACCGCCTTTTCCGGCTTGATCGCTTGCTGGGTAACCGCCCTTGCCGCGGGTTTCTGATCGCGGGAAGGTTCGGGTCTTGCGTTGTTTGTGCCGTAACCGGCGGCATTAAGGGCGCCGGGGTTTACATTGATTTGCATTTTTTAATCCCTTTTTTCCATTTAACCCTAAAACCCTTTAGATCCGGTTAAATCCATAAAATGCCAATCAATTTTAACCCCCTGTGACATTTAAAAATAATCCTTGTTTTTCAGATATTTATATTGCATTCTGGCGGCGCGAAAAGCCCCGGCCTAGCTCGCGGATGCCGCAAAACAGGCGCGCAAATCGGGGCTTGTGCTATTTAGAGTTTCTAAACTTCTATCGGTAACACTGATAGATGCGATAATCCCCCCGTTTCCGGGCAATTCCCGCCCGGCGTAACCGATATATTGCGTAACATAAGCCTGATGACCCAACCGCCGCTCGACTATAACGCCTTGATGACAATCGCCGAAGACCGCACATCGCAGTCGCGCGGCGCGTTGTTCGGCCAAATCAGCACGCTTTTGGTCGACACCCATATGGCGACGTCCGACCGCGAACGCGCGCTGATGGTCGACATCATCGACCGGCTGTTCCACGACGTCGAAATGCAAGTGCGTCAGGAATTATCGTCAAGATTGTCCAAGCAAAACAGCGCGCCGAAAGAGCTGATCACCATGCTGGCCAACGACACCATCGAAGTGGCCAAGCCGATCTTGCTGGAAAGCGATCTTTTGCGCGACGAGGAATTGCTCGAGATCATCAAGCACCGCACCCAAGAACACCAGATGGCAATCGCCATGCGGCAAAAAGTATCCGAGGTGATTTCCGACGCTCTGGTCGAAGCCGGCCATCAAGACGTCGTTAAGACGCTTTTGGAAAATACCAACGCGCAAATTTCGCAAGCGACGCTGGAATATTTGGTCGAACAATCCGAACGGGTCGATCTGTATCAAAACCCGCTGTTGAACCGCGCCGATTTGCAGCCGCAGTTGGCCAAGAAAATGTATAGCTTCGTTTCCGAAACCTTAAAGAAAAAAATCGTCGAAGAATTCAAAATCGACCCCGCCACCATCGAATCCGGCTTGCAGGATTCGGTCGAATCCATTTTCGCGGCCGAAGAAACCGACGGCTATGCCCGCACCATGGAATTGGTCGAGGCCATTTGCAAATCCAAGGAATTGACGCCGAGCCTTTTGTCAAAAACCTTAAGCGACGGGGAAATACCGCTATTCGTCGGGCTGTTCAGCAAGATGGCTGAAATGCCGCTGAAGGCCGCGAAAAAAATCCTGTTCGATTCCGACGGCGAAGTGTTCGCTTTGGCCTGCAAGGCGATGGGGTTTGAAACCCATCAATTCTCGGACATGTATAAATTGGTGCGGATCACAAGGTCGGGATCGCGCGACGTGCGCATCACCGAAATGTCGCATTTGCTTTCCTATTTCGAGCAGCTCAAGCGCACCACCGCGCAAAACATCCTGCGCAGCTGGCAACGCGACCCCGGCTATCTCGACAGCATTAACAAACCGCCGGGCAAAAAAGGCCAGGCCAAGCTCGGCAAGTCGTCCGGCTAGGCGGCAAGCATGGCCAAACAAAAAAAACGCGCCATCAAGACGAAAAAAAAATCCAACCCCGCCGCCAAGCGGGCAAAGATCAAGATCGCCAAAACAAAATCCAAACAAAAACCGTCGCGGCAACTTGCGGCGGTGAAAAGCAAAGCCCCGGCGCAAAAACGCGCGCCGGTTCCGGCGCTTTCCGATATCGGATTGAAAATACTGGACGAGTCGCATCCCATCTGCCTGCGCGATTTGGATTCCAACGTGCTGTACCGCAACGCGGCGCACCGCCAGCAGATCGACGCCGCGGAACAAGAGCCGGACGCGCCGAGAATCCAGGAAATCATCAGCCAGCTCGAAGTGCTGAAGCGCCCGGTGCAGTACGATCTGCGCCTGCGTTTGAACGGCAAGCCGCTTTTGTTTCGCGCGCTGCACAGGATACAAAAAATAAAACAGGGATTCGCCCCCGTGGTGGTTAGCCAGTTTTGGGACACCTCGCCAGAAGAACAGGTCAAATCGCGCCTGATCCTGACGCAAAGCAGGCTCGATGACGTGATCCGGCTCAGTTCCGACTGGGTATGGGAAACCGACGCGCAGCTGCGGCTTGTCACCGCGTCGCCGCGCATCGCCGAAGTCACCGGAATCCCCGCCCGCGCGCTGATGGGGCGGCCGATTTTTTCGCTCGGCGCGCTGTCCGGGCAGGCGGCGGGCGGCATACCAAAGGAAGTCGAAAGGCTGGTGCCTTTCCGTAATATCGAATTCCGCGTCCCTTCGCCTTCTGGAAACGAGCATATTGTGCTGCTTTCCGGCATGCCGATTTTCAGCCGCGAAGAAGGAAAATTCTTGGGTTATCGCGGCACGGCGCAGGACGTTACGCTTTTAAAACAGCGCGAAGAATCACTGATCGAGGCGCGCAATGCCGCGGATGCGGCCAACAAGACCAAAAGCGAATTTTTCGCGAAAATGAGCCACGAATTGCGAACCCCGCTCAACGCCATCATCGGATTTTCCGACGTGATGAGCAAGGAATCGCTGGGCAAGCTCGGCGCGCCGCAATACAAAACTTATGTCGAGGACATTCACGACAGCGCGGCGCATCTGCTGAACGTGATCAACGACATTCTGGACGTGTCCAAGGCCGAGGCCGGAAAATTGGAGCTGATCGAACAAAATGTCAGCATGGCGGCGTTGGCGCAATCGGTTGTGCGCATGCTTGCGGAAAACGCCGAAAAGAACGGCGTGGCCTTGTCGTCGATTGATGTCAGCCCAAGCCTTGTGCTGCGCGGCGACCATAAAAAACTGAAGCAAATCCTGATCAATCTGGTTTCCAACGCAGTCAAATTCACCCTGCCCGGCGGCGCGGTTTCCGTTTCCGCCTATGCAGAAAAAAGCAACGGCGCGGTGATTTTGGTGCGCGACAACGGCATCGGCATGAAGCGTGAAGACATTCCCAAAGCGTTGACCCCGTTCGCACAGATCGACAATAATTTGACGCGCAAGCATGACGGCACCGGGCTTGGCCTGCCGCTTTGCGCCGCTTTGGCGGAACTGCATGGCGGGAAATTATCGATCGAAAGCGAGCCTGGCAAGGGCACGACCGTGCGCGTCACCCTGCCGCAGGAACGCGTTGTCGGCAATTGATCGGGGCGACGGTTGACAGCTGTCATTCCGAACCGCAGGTGAGGAATCGCCAGATACCAGATATAAAGCTTTATGTATGGCGATCCCTTGTCGCTGACGCTCCGTCGGGATGACAGATGCCAACTACTTACAGCAATCTGCCCTTAACGCCGCAACGCCGGGCAATTCCTTGCCCTCGATCCACTCCAAAAACGCGCCGCCTGCGGTGGAAACAAAGCTGAAATCCTGAACCACCCCCGCCGATTCCAGTGCCGCGACGGTGTCGCCGCCGCCCGCAACCGAAAGCAGCGCCTTGGATTTTGTGGCATTTGCCACGGCCTTGGCCACGGCATTTGTGCCGGCGTCGAAAGGCGGCGTTTCAAAAACGCCCAAAGGCCCGTTCCATAAAATCGTTTTGACCTGTGCTATTTTTTCCGCCCAAAGCTTTGCCGTATCGGGGCCGATATCAAGGATCATTTGATCCTTGGGAATGGCATTTGCCGGAAAAAATTGCGCGGACGCGCCGGGTTTCAATTCCAAAGAGCAGGCGGCGTCGATGGGAAGCAATATTTCCTTGCCTATCTCTTTCGCCTTTTGCATCACGGCGCGCGCGACATCCGCCGATTCCCGGTCGCAAAAGGATTTGCCGATTTCTATTCCTTGCGCCAGCAAGAATGTGTTGGCCATGCCGCCGCCGATCGCCAGAATATCGACGCGCGGCAGGATGTTGTTCAGAACGTCGATTTTGCTGGATACTTTCGACCCGCCGACGACCGCCATGGCCGGACGCGCCGGGTTTTCCAAGGCGCGCGACAAGGCGTCTATTTCCTGCTGCATCAATATCCCGCCGGCGCAAGGCAAAAGCTTTGCCAGCCCATAGGTGGACGCATGCTTGCGGTGCGCGGCGGAAAAAGCGTCATTGACATAGATGTCGCCCAATGCCGCGAGCTGCGCCGCAAAAGCGGGGTCGTTTTTTTCCTCGCCCGCATGAAAGCGCAGATTTTCGAGCAGCAGAATTTCACCCGGCCTTAAGTTCTGCGATGCGGACAGGGCGGCATCGCCGATGCAATCCGGCGCAAAGGAAATTTTTCTGCCCAATAATTTTTCAATTTCCGGCAAAAGCGGCGCCAGCGAAAATTCCGGCATAACCTTGCCGTCCGGGCGGCCCAGATGCGACAGCAAAATAACTTTCGCCCCGGCATCCAAAAGTTGCGCAATGGTCGGCATGGATTTTTCGATACGGGTCGCGTCCGAAACCTTGCCGTTTAGAATCGGCACATTGTAATCGACGCGCAGCAAAACGCGTTTGTTGGACAAGGGCGGGAGGCTATTGAGAGTTTTGATAGAAATGGCACGCTCCTATTTTTTAGAAAATTTAGTCTTTTAACCGTCAACTGTCCACTGTCAACCGCCCACCGTAATTCCGATCGGCACATGATCCGAAGGCTGCATCCAATCGCGCGCGTCCTTTAATACCGCATGCGATTTCAGCTGGCCTTTCAGCGCGGGCGAAACCCAGATATGGTCAAGCCTTCTGCCCCGGTCGCTTTTGCGCCAATCCTGCGCCCTGTAACTCCACCAGCTGTAAAGTTTCTGATCCTTCGGCACGAAATGCCGCGCGGCGTCGATCCAATCGCCCGCTTGTTGCAATTTGTTCAGCAAATCGACCTCTATCGGCGTGTGCGAAACCACATCCAGCAATTGCTTATGCGACCAAACGTCATGTTCCAACGGCGCGATATTCAAATCGCCCAGCAAGATGCGCGGGGCCTTGTCCTTGTTTTTATCTTTCCAGAATTTCGCCATCTCTTTGACGAATTGCAATTTATGCGCGAATTTGTCGTTCGCCTTGGGATCGGGAATATCGCCGCCCGCAGGGACATAAAAATTGTAAATTTCAGCGCCATTATTAAGCCGCGCCGCGATGCTGCGGCTATCTCCCTTTTTGCACCAATCGGGAAGGTCTATTCTGGCAAGCGGCAATTTCGACAAAATCGCAACGCCGTTATAGCCCTTTTGCCCGGCGAATAATTGATGGCCGTATCCCAGATCTTGCAAGGCGGCTTTTGGGAAATGCTCGTCCGGGGTTTTGGTTTCCTGCAGGCACAATATATCCGGGGCTAGCGCGCCGTTCAAAAGCCCGATCAATTTATGGCGCAGGCGGACCGAGTTGATATTCCAACTGGCAATCGTTAACGGCATTCAAACGACCTCTTTGGTTCTAACTCAGTTTTAAAAAGCTCATGGTGAGCCTGTCGAACCATGAGCTTTTTACCGCCCATCCTTCGACAGGCTCAGGATGAGCTATTATGATAGAACCAAACCGAGCTATTATCGACCCCTTTTAAATTCAAGATTTTTTGTAAAATTCATGCTATAATGAACAAGTCTTTATATAGGATAGAGCTTTGCGAATAAAGATTTTTACCATCTTTTTGGGGCCGTTATGCGCCCTTTTTCTTGCCCCCGGCGCGGCCTTGGCGCAGGTGCAAAAGCCGCATTTCCAGACGCAGGGTCATTGCATTATCGAACGTTTCGACAATGTGCCGGACGATAAACTGCCCCTAAAAGCCCAAGAGCTGATCCGGCACAAAGAAAACATGAATCTGCCCAATGAAGGCGACAAGCCTTATGGCCCGCCTTTATGTTACCGCATGTGTTATTACGACGAGGAATATATCAGGCAAAATCCCGTGCCCTGGCCAGTCGGCTCGCCCAATGGTGTGCGCCCCACTTGGAAAAACCGCGAACAGGTCGATTGCCCGATCAACGCGCAGACGGGCGAATTTATTCTTGGCCCCGCGCCGGTATTCCCCAAACGCGCCGAATGCCGCGATGCGCCGACCGCGAGCGATCCCAAAAAATGCATCAAGGCTTGCAAGCTGTTTGAACAGCGGCGCGGCGTTTACCGTGGCGTCAATTACGGCAGCGGCGGCGAATGGGTCGAAGATTCCGCAAGCCTTCTGAATTTCCGCATCGGCGCGAATGGCGAGGTGGAGCCGCTGCCCAATCCGCCAAGACGCTGCGGACGAAGAGCCGCAGCCCCATAAATTCAGCTTATTTCCGCTTGTATTTCAAGTCTGCCGCACCGCCCGTTGAGACGGTCGCCCTTTTTAACTGCGCCCACGCCTTCGGGCGTTCCGGTGAAAATCAAATCGCCCGGCTTCAATTCGACATAGCGCGACAGCGCGGCGATTAATTCCGGCGCGCGCCAAATCATATCGCTTAACGGCGCGTTTTGACGCGTTACGCCATCGACCGCAAGCGACAGGCTTTGACCCCATAAATCGGGCATGGTTTTTTTGGGCGCAATCGGCGTGATGGGCGCGGAATGATCGAACCCCTTGGCCATGTCCCAAGGCTCGCCGTTTTTCTTGGCAGCCATTTGCAGATCGCGCCGCGTCATGTCCAGCCCCAGCGCATAGCCGAAAATGCAGTTTTCGGCCGCAGCCTCGGCGATGTTTTTTCCGCCTTGCTGCAAGGCCAGCACCAGTTCGATTTCATAATGCAGATTATCCGTCATCGGCGGGTAGGGAATTTTTAAAATTTCACCGGCTTGCGCGCAAACCAGCGCGTCATTTGGCTTGTAAAAGAAAATCGGCGCTTGCGGTTTTTCGCTCATGCCCATTTCCTTGGCGTGGGCCGCATAATTGCGCCCAACGCAAAATACGCGGCGGACAGGAAAGCGGTCTTGGGAACCGGCGATGGGAAGCGAGATGGGGAGGATGGAATGCATGGTGTTAGGGGTAATGGGGTATGGGGTAGTGGGTCTATAGTTTACTTTCTATTACCCTATACCCCACTACCCCATTACCCTGCTATTGGTCTATTCTTTTCGACAAGGGGCGCGGGTCTTCGAATTTAAACAGCTTGGGATCGAAACTTTGGCCGAATTCTGGATTCAACAGCGCGACCGTGGTCAAAACATCCTGCGCGTCGCGCACCACCCAGCGGCGCAAGGCGAAAGGCTCTTGCGAAAACTGCAAGGTGATCTCGCCGGCGCCGGGGTCTTTGCGCTGAATGAAAGTCAGGCTCATTTCGCCCGCGCTTTTGACGAAACGCACCAGGGTTATAGAAGGGTTGTCCAAATCGACCCGGTCGGCCAAAATCGCGCTTAACGGCGTCGAAGACAAAGGCAAATAGCTTACCTGCTCGACAGAGCCGTCGTAAAATACCGCCTGGTCGCCATCCGCCACCAAAAGAATTTTCGCGGGCGGGTTATAGGTAAAACGCATTTTATTCGGGCGACTGATATAAACCTTGCCTTCCGCCACATTTCCGGCGGAAGTCGTCTGCAAAAAATCCGCCTGCATGGTTTTTACGCCGTTGAGATATTGTTCGATCCGCTCGATATCGGCCTTGTTGTTTTTGTAAATCATATTTTCCGCGATCGCGGGCGGGACCAGCAAAAAGACGGCAAGCAGGGTAAGGGCGATAAAGCGCATGGGGGAACGGTTCCGGTTGACGGTTGACTATTGGCAGTAAGGTAAGCGCAAACCGCCAATAGTCAATCAATAACGCCTAAATGCGGTAAAAGCGTGGCGCTTGTTGGGTAGTGATTCATTTGGACCATACACAACAGCTCATCCTGAACTTGTCGAAGGATGGGCGGCCTTAGGCCGATGGTTCGTCAAGCTCCCCATGAATTTTTTGTCAAAATGAGTCGCTGCCGGCGCTTGCGCCGGATGCCGCTTTTGACTATTGTTTGTAGAAAGGAGACGATCATGCCAATAAATATAAAACCGGAAAATCGCGCCAGAATATGGCTGCAGCAGCAAAAAAGCATCCCGACAGGTCAAGGCGATGTCCTTATGGTGGCGGGACGAAGGGTGCTCGGTCCTTTTGCCGATCAAGCGGCGGCCAAAGCGGAACTGGAGGAAAGAAATATCACGGATCCGCCGCATTTCTTTTCTTTGGAAAAACTGCGCAAACTGCCCCGCCTGCAAGATGGCGGCACCATCGCCCTTGCCGTCAAAAAGAAAAGGGCGAAGGCGCGCGCAAAGTAATCAAGGCGCGGCTTATTGCCTGTCACCCGTATAGCTGATCTTCCGATTCGATCAAAATCTCGCGCTTGCCGGTGGCGTTGGCGGGCGACACCACGCCCCGCGCTTCCATGTCGTCCATGATCCGCGCCGCGCGGTTATAGCCGATCGCCAAATGGCGCTGGATGAAAGAGGTTGACGCCTTGCGTTCGCGCAAAATCAATTGCAAGGCGCGCTGATACAGCCCGTCGCCTTCTTCGCCGCCGCCGATCGCGGCAAAGGGATCCGATTCCTCTTCTTCTTCGGTGACGGCCTCTAAATAAGCGGGCTGGCCCTGATCGCGCAGGAATTTGGCGATTTGTTCGACCTCGTTATCCGCCACATAAGGGCCGTGCACGCGGCTGATCCGTCCGCCGCCCGCCATATACAGCATGTCGCCCTGGCCCAGCAATTGTTCCGCGCCGGTTTCGCCCAAGATAGTGCGTGAATCGATTTTTGATGTGACTTGGAACGAAATCCGGGTCGGGAAATTCGCCTTGATGGTTCCGGTGATGACATCGACCGAAGGACGCTGCGTTGCCATGATCAAATGGATTCCGGCGGCGCGCGCCATTTGCGCCAATCTTTGGATCGCGGCTTCGATATCCTTGCCCGCGACCATCATCAAATCGGCCATCTCGTCGACCACGACGACAATATAAGGCAGATAGCTTAAATCCAAGGGCTGGTCTTCGTAAACCGCTTTTCCGGTTTCGCGGTCGAATCCGGTCTGCACGCTGCGCACCAAAACTTCGCCCTTGTCGCGCGCCACCGCAAGCCTTTGATTGTATCCTTCGATATTGCGCACGCCCAATTTCGACATGGCTTGATAGCGGCTATTCATTTCCTTGACCGCCCATTTCAGCGCGACGATGGCCTTTTTGGGATCGGTGACGACGGGGGTCAGCAAATGCGGGATGTCCTGGTACACCGACAATTCCAGCATCTTGGGATCGATCAGGATCAATTTGCATTTATCCGGCGGCATGCGGTACAGCAGCGACAGGATCATGGTGTTGATCGCAACCGATTTGCCCGATCCCGTCGTTCCCGCGATCAGCAAATGCGGCATGCGCGCGAGATCGGCGAGAATCGGCTCGCCGCCGATATCCTTGCCCAAGATCAAAGGCAGCTGCAATTTCGAATATTCTTCTTCGGTCGCTTCCAGCATTTCGCGCATGAAAACGGTTTCGCGGCTGCCGTTGGGCAGCTCGATGCCCAAGACGTTGCGCCCCGGAATGCTGGCGACGCGCACCGAAAGCGCGCTCATGTTGCGCGCGATGTCGTCGGCCAGAGAAATCACCCGCGCCGCCTTGGTCCCCGGCGCCGGCTCCACCTCGTACAGGGTCACGACCGGGCCGGGGCGCACCCGCACCACTTCGCCGACGACGCCGTAATTTTGCAAAACCGCCTCGAGCAATCTGGTATTCGCCTCGAGCGCCTCGCGGCTAAGGATTTCGGTCTGGCGTTTGGGCGCTTCTTTTAAATAATCCAAAGGCGGCAGGCGGAAATCCTCGCCGGAAAAATCCAATTGCTGCTGCTTGAATTCCTTGACCTTGCCGCGCGGCTTTTGGTCCTCGACCACCAATTGCCGCTTCTTGCGCTCCGGCGGCTTTGGCAATTCCAGCTTTTCCACCTTATCTTCCGGCTCGATCGATTCCTGTTCGGGCGCATCAGGCAAGGCCGCGCCATAAAAAATTTTCTTTAAATAGGACGCCAATTTTTGCGCGAGACGGAATGTCTTGCGCGCCGTATAAAGGCTGACCGCTTTTACAATGGCGAAATAATAACGCCACTCGTCAACACTAAGGCCCGAACTTAACGCCAAAACCGCAACCGCGCCAAGGCCAGCGAAAGATCCGGCAAGCGCCAGCGCGTAATCCGGCATGCCGGACAAAAGCGCAAGCGATTGCGCAAGGATAAGCTGCCCGGCCCATCCGCCAAGCCCGCTATTGAAC
>CAYRVJ010000037.1:0-11302 GCA_964427785.1 uncultured Alphaproteobacteria bacterium
AGCAGACAGCGAAGCTGGCTGCTTGTCCGCTGGAACGGATTGTTAGAACTTATTTGGACTAACTCCAGATTGGGCTCTATCGCTCAGCCAATGCGTAACCGGCATTGGCTGATGCCACAACCGAGACGAACACAAATGGCTCGGTACCTGTATTTCGCGCCCCGTGCACTTGGCCCGGTCTTGCCACGGCTATCTCACCTTCCCTGAGGGCACGAACAATCCCATTGCCCTGAAAGTAATCAGCCATTCCCGACAAAACAGTCCACGTGTCTTGGCCGTGAGGATGAATGTGAGCCGCAATTTCCTGCCCGGGATGGACATGCCAAACCACGATAATTGAGTCTCGGGTTTCAAGCACAACGGAACGAATAGGCTCGCCTTCGGACGGCTGAACATACTCGGCTACAGAAAATATTCTCGATTCAACAGTCATCGGAGATCCCTCTTTCACAGTGCCCCCAGACAGGCTGGATATGAATTCTAACTCGAATTTGGGCTCTGTTGCAAAAATTGCCTAAATTTCTAAATGGCTCGGGGATAGCGAAGCTGTCACCAGGGGCAATGGATTCGATGTGGCTTTGAGCGCCACAGGGTCAGCAATAGCGGACTTAGGCGTGAGTCAAATGCACTACCAGAGCCAAGATCGCAAAAGTTCCTACTTTTAATTTGGTAACGGAAAGCAACGGTTCCTGAAAACGAACTTTGGGCGTTTCCAGGTTTAGTGTATTCTCTTTTTGCCTATAAAGTTCCTGCTCTGTATATTCTAGGAACTTCACGCAACGCTTAGCCCACAACGAGAGAATACAAATGAAGCGCGATTGGGAAATCTCCGAACTCCAGGAACACTGGACGCTCCAGCCAGGTGAACTGGCGCTATTGGAAAATAAGAATGATGAAAACAGGCTTGGGTTCTCGCTTTTGCTTAAGTTCTTTCAGTATGAGGGGCGATTTCCTGAAACCAAAAATGAAATTCCCAAGAAATGCGTCGGATTCGTTGGCGAACAGATCGAAGTTTCAATTGAGGCTTTCTACAAGTATTTTGAGTACAGTACGTTCAATAGAACGGTCAAGTACCAAAGAGCAGAAATCCGTAAGTACACTGGTTTCCGAGAGTGCTCCGTAGCTGACGCGAAGAAAATGACAAAGTGGTTGCGCAACAACATCCTGCCACAAGGTAGTACGGAGGAGCAGGTAAAAGCAGCTGCTTACAAGCGCTTCATGGAGTTGTTGATAGAACCACCAGAAAAAACGCGAATTGATCGACTGGTTCGTTCTGCGATAAAGTCGCATGACAAGCTGGTTCTACAGAAGATCATGGATAACATTCCAAAGGCGGCACTACCTTGGCTTGATGCACTGCTGGAGAACAAGGAAGAGCAGCCACACAGCCACGAAGCGCTGAATATGAGCGATCTCAGGGAGGAGCCCGGCAAAGCCAACGTCAAAAATCTCATTCGTGAGATGGACAAACTGGAGTGTCTGCGACAAATTAGAATGCCGAAAAACATCTTGGCTGGGCAATCTCCAAGATTGCTTGCAATCTATAAACAACGAGTTGCAACTGAGCCGCTCAGAGAATTGCGACGTCATCCGGATCACATCAAGTATCCGCTACTGGCTATCTACTGTCGGCTAAGGACGGAAGATGTCACGGATGCCTTGGTTCAGATGTTGTTCCAAGTAACGCATGGTGTAGATAAACGGGCAGAGAACAGAGCGGTAAAAGAGTATGTCGCCGACATCAAACGTGTTCGAGGCAAACCGGAATTGCTCTTCAAAATCGCCCGTGCCGCTTTGGATAATCCTGACGGCACGGTACGAGATGTGATCTTTCCAGTAGTCGGAGAACAGACACTCAGAGACTTAGTCCAGGAATTCAAGGCGTCTGGTTCTTATTTCACTCAACAAGTTTTAGCCAAAGCGACGGCATCTCACAAGCACCACTACAACAGGATCTTCCCCAAGGTCTTGCGAATTTTGGACTTCCAATCCAAGGCGCCAACGCTCAAACCGCTAAAGAAGGCTCTCAAAATTTTCACGAATAAAGATAAGCTTGATGCCAAAGACTTGGCTAAGCTGCCAATTGAGGGTGTTATCGATAAGGAAGATAAGGACCTGGTGTTCAGCGTTGACGAGAAAGGAAAAAAAACTGTCGATGAAACGAAGTATCGAATCCTCATGCTCAGAAGCTTGCACAAGCGAACCAAAACCAAAGAGGCTTTTGTGCCCGGAGCGAACAAGTTCAGAGATCCGGACGAAGACTTGCCCGCAGATTTCGAGGCAAACCGCGCACAATACTATTCGGATCTGGAACTTCCAACAAATCCAGACCACCTGGTTCAGAAGCTCCAGGCAGAGATGGTCGAAGCTTTGACAGAACTGAATGCAACCATAAAAACAAATGAGAACGTAAAGATAACGCCGACTGGCAAGATCAAGCTGACCCCACTAAAGGCACAGATTACGCCTGCTAACCTCGAAAAGCTTGGTGATGCATTAGAGGAGCGATGGCCACAAACAACCATACTTGACGTTTTGAAAGAAGCCGAACTTAGAGTGGGATTCACCAATGAGTTCTACAGCCTTGGGACGCGTGAAGTTTTAGACCGTGACACCATAAGAAAGAGACTCGTCATTGCTCTTCATGCATTCGGTACAAACGCTGGTCTCAAGAAAGCACGCGCCGATCAGAAATATTCGGATCTCAAGTACATTACGCGCCGATATATCACACGTGATGCGGTTCGCAATGCGATCCGCCAAGTAGCGAACGCCATATTCAAGGTGCGACAAGTTCACATTTGGGGCGAAGGTACTACATCTTGCGCTGCCGATTCCAAGAAATTCGGTTCTTGGGATCAAAATCTGATGACCGAGTGGCACACTAGATACGGTGGCAGGGGCGTCATGATCTACTGGCATGTCGAGCGAAAATCTACGTGCATTTATTCACAGCTCAAACGCTGTTCTTCCTCAGAGGTTGGCGCGATGATTGAAGGTGTGCTCCATCATTGCACCAACATGCAGGTTGAAAAGGCATATACAGACAGCCATGGGCAGAGTGAAATAGCATTTGCCTTCTCTTTTCTTCTAGGTTTTGAACTGCTACCACGGCTCAAAGGAATTCGCAATGAAAAACTCAATAGTCCTGGAACCCAGATGGCTGGCGACTATCCTAATCTGCAGCCGATTATGGATAAAGTCATTAACTGGCAGTTGATCAAAGAACAGTACGATGAAATGGTCAAATGCGCAGTGGCGATAAAGACTAGAACGGCTGACGCTGAGGCAATCCTGAGACGTTTCACCAAAGATAATTTGAGCCACCCGACATACAAAGCGTTCTTAGAGCTCGGTCGTACCCTCAAAACTATCTTCCTCTGCCGCTATCTTCATTCCGAAGCATTGCGCCGGGAAATCCACGAAGGCCTCAATGTCATCGAGAACTGGAACAGCGTAAACAGCTTCATTCACTTCGGGCAACAGAGCAAAATTATATCCAACAACTTGGAAGACCAAGAACTATCGATGCTCTGCATGCACTTGTTGCAGATCTCGCTTATCTACGTCAACACATTGATGCTCCAAGAAGTTCTTAGTGAATCGGCTTGGTCAGATCGCATGACACCGGAAGATTGGCGCGGTTTGACGCCACTCGGATACGCCCATGTCACCTACGGGCACTTTGCCTGCGATATGAACCAGCGCATTCAGCTCAAAGCCGCATAAGGAGAAGCAGATGAGCAGAACAAATCCACAAAAAAAGGCAAAAGAGCTGGCGAAGCTGCTTCGCAATGAGCGGCCTGACTACCATTATCTGAAGGCTGTCTTTCGACATCTTAGAACGGAACTCAATGTATCTGTGATTACGAAAGCAAAGTCCCTGCCTGATATTCCGACGGAAGATGAGCTAAAGCGCTACTATGAAATTGTCTGGACCGGACAAAACACGCAGGACTTACTCATTGTCAAAACGCTCTTGTACACCGGAGCTCGCGTCAGTGAGTTAGTCAACATCAGGCTTACCGATGTTGATTTCAAACGCTGCCAAATACGCATTGAATCAGGCAAAGGAGCCAAGGATCGGCTCGTTCCGTTTCCGGAGTCGTTCAAGGAGATACTGTCCATGCACGTCAAGGACATGAAGGTCTCCGGCGCCACACATTTGTTTGAATCGTCATGGAAAAAGCAGTACACCGATCGCGGCATCCGAAAAATCCTTCAGAAATACGCTACGGCTGCCGACTTTGAAAAAACAATGTCGCCTCATAAGTTGCGTCACTTTCTTTTCACCTGGTTGAAAAAGCAGGGATTGGACGACGCAATGATTCAACCATACTCAGGACACGCAACTAGACAGTCTTTGGAGATTTACTCTCGGATGAGCTTGGCTGTGGCCCAGGAAGAATATGATCAGGCAATCAAGAAGTTCCCTGTGTGACAGCATTTTCTGTCTTCTTGAGAAGACTTTTGGCTCTGGTTGTCACTTTTAGAAAAGCTGGGTCTGCAAAGCAAGTTGGAGATGGTAATTCGGGGCTTTTTTGTCATTGCCCCTGGTGACAGCTTCGCTATCCCCGAGCCTTTTTGAAGAATGGAAGTATCTATTGCAGAAATAATGCCTTGGTTAAGCGAAATCCCGGCGTTGTTTATGACAATTTGTACGTCTTGACACTGCTTGGCTGCGGCAGCTATTTGCTCATCATTTGTGACGTCCAAAGCGATCGGTTTCACTCGCTTTTCTCAGGAAGTTTTTGGACACCTGGAAGATATAAATCATGCGTGCCGCACTATATGCCAGGGTCTCGACTAAAGAGCAAAATACTCTGCCAATGCAGATGAAAGCTGTGAAAAGCCTTGCCCGGCAGCGAAGCTGGTCAGTCACCATGGTAGTTTCGGAAATAGCCTCAGGCAGAGCAACACGACCTGAGCGAGAGACAATAATGGAAGCAGCTCGTCGGCGAAAAATAGACGTGGTAGTTGTTTGGAAAGTGGATCGCTGGGGGCGAAATCTATCTGACCTAATTTCTACTATTGAAGAATTGAGCTTGCTTGGAGTCTCTCTAGTCTCAGCAACAGAATCGTTCGATATGACTTCGCCAGCAGGCAAAGCTATGGTCAGCATGCTCTCTGTTTTTTCGAACTTTGAACGAGATATGCTTGGTGAGCGAATCAAAGCTGGTATTCGCGCCTCCAAGAAAAAGCATGGGCGACCGAGAACCGCTCTAAAACACTCTTCTAAAATACAAAAACTTTATGCAGATGGGATGACTAAAGCTGCAATAGCTCGAAAACTCCGGATTGGTAGGACTTCCGTGATTAGAATTCTGGCCGCCAACGATGAAATTCCAAGATAATTCGCCAAGAATTCCAATTTAATTCGCCAAAAAACCTTCAAAATAATTCGCCAAGTCACACCATTGGCACGATGTTTTAAGTCGGCAAAAAATTCCCGCTGCTCGTCGCTGGCCAGTTGCAATTCGACTATGTGCTCTTGCAGGCTTACAATTTCGTGCTGCAAATCGAGCAGTTCTTTCAATGCAGTATCGTTGCTGCTGTTGGAAAGGCTCTGGCGGCGTTGTTCGATTTCTTGCCGCCGTTGCTGAATTTTCTTCCGTTCTGCCTGTGTGTCAGCTCGCGCCTGATTCACTTTCTGGCGCTGCTCGTCAAACTCTTTTAGGTCTTCTTCTTCGTTTGGCATGATGTTGGATGTTGTCAGGGGGGGGGCATGCGTTCAAAATGATACCGTCCGGCGGCAGTCAAGCGTTGTGGCGAAGATCATGCCCCTTTATAATCGGCTCAATGTCTCAACCAGCGCGCGATTTGCAACCACTTCAAACAGCCTCTATCGATGGCTTAGACGAGATCTTTGATGTGGAATGTCAAGGCGAATTACAAGTTCATGCCGAAGATTCCGAAGGCGTAACCGGTGAATGTCAAGGTGAAACCGTGGGTTACACCGTAGCCGAGGCGGCTCGCAGACTCGGCATACCGTACACAACTTTCTATAAGCAAGTGAAGGCCGGAAAACACGAAACGGTGAGCGGTCCAGACGGTAAGCCTCGCGTTTTGATCGAAGATACCGAACGTGATTCGCCTGGCGTATCACCCGGTTACGCTTTCAGCCAAGGGGTAACCGAAGGCGTATCCCTTTCCACCGAAGGCGTATCCGAGGCGTATCACCTCAAAATCATCGAACAATTATCAGCCAAATTGGAAGGCGCGAATTATCGAATCGGATGGTTGGAATCGCAGTTAAGCGAGCGTGAGAAAGACGTTGAAGAATTGAAGCTGCTTACGGACAGCCAGCACAAGCCGGGATTGTGGGCGCGTTTCAAGAAATGGTGCGCTGGCGGCTAGTCTTTTCAGCTTAGCAATCCTATAATTCAAGATGGTAAAAAAGGCACCGTATATGGTGTGTACATCTTATGGATATAGAGGGTGCTTATCGCTAAAACAAAAACGCCGCTTGCGGCGACGTAATTGATGATAACCAGGCGTGAGCCGGGATTTATCGGATATTCAAACTGCTTTTTCTTGGGTTTGGTTTGAGCGCCTTTTCCTCAAGATGCATGAAGAATAACCGACAGCTCTGGCCGCGTCAACACACCTTCAAGGTAGACAGTGACCGGAGCTTTTGCTTTAAGCACGATCCCGTCGCGCACGAGGATCGAAGATAAATTTTCACTGCCCACAGTGGCGGAAAGTTTTTGCTCGTTATATCCAAACCGCGTACAGGCGATAGTGCGCCCAAAGGATTGCCGCTCCTGGACAACGTTAAGTAAGCATTGGCCGCTGTCCGACGAAACTATCCTCAATGCCATTGATGGAAAAGAATCTGGCATATGGGGCGCACGCTGGGGCGAGCAAACCCAGTTTGCCGTGCTGGACATAGACAAAGACAGTAAGTATCGATCTGATCTCGTCGAGCTCGCAAATCTGCAGGAGAAATTAGCTGCAGTTGGATTGACCGCAACGCCATATAGGAGCAGCGAGAGCGGCGGCTGGCATCTGTATCTATTCTTTGATGACTGGGCCCCTACGAACGAAGTAAACCAGACTCTGGCGACCTGGCTAAGAGCAATCGGCTATGAAATTCGCAATGGCGTCCTTGAAATTTACCCGAGCGGAATGGGCTTACGCCTGCCATTGCAAGCCGGTTTTGCCTGGCTCGATGGTAAAGGCGAAGTAATCCGCCAACGAGAGCAATTAACGAAAGACGAGGCGTTAGCTTCATTTCTTTTCGACCTGGAAGAAAATAAAAGGGATTGGAGCGAAGCGAAAAACCGCATTCAAGCTCAATTAGAAGCTATCGATCGCGAAAAAAAGCAGGACGCCCTGGCGCATCGGAAAGCAATTGATACTGAGGGTTTTGACAAACTTTTCAATTACCGATTAATTCCAGAGAAATACGAAGAAGGGCGTAAATACTGGCAAACAGGCTTGACCGCAAGCGGGCAACGACACGATGCAATCCTGGCCGTTGAGCATTACTTATGGCATGGGGACGAGGCCGCCGGCGTGCCGGCGTTGCCGGCGGAGCACAATGACGAACCACGCTACAGGCTGATCCTGGCTTGGTTGGAAGAGCATCACAATGGCTTTTGTAATCACATCAACCGCGGCAAATGGCACAAGGTGCAGGCGCAGATAAAGCGGGCGGTGAAGTGGCGGCGACCGTCCGGAGCGGTTCAGGAAAGAATACCCTACCCGATGACAGAACGCCTCATGGAGAGGCTTATAGCCCTGTACAAAGCGACGGGCCGGGTATGGTCCGTTGAAGACTTGAAGAAGGGCAACGACGGCCGCGAAGAAGGAGCCAGGAAAAAGATCCGCGAAGCGCTACAACTTTTGACCGACCAGGGGCGGCGGTTAACTGGACGGCAACTGATGCGGCTGACCGGTTGCAGCTATCACACGGTCAAGCGCCATTCGGATATCTGGAAGATATCGCCCGTGGTGGCATTGCCAAGGGCCGCAGGCGATAAGAACCCTTTTTTAGATCTATTACCCCCCTGTCCCCCTGCCCTTGGTGCTGCTGGTTCGGAAAAAAGTTTTTTAAATCCTCCTGGTTCGGGAGACTCAGGGGATCTTGAGGTAGATCGGGATCTCTCGGTTCAGGAGCGCGGAGCGCCTTCCGAGGATTTAGAACAGGCTGCCTCGCTCTGCTCGGCAGTGGCTTCCCCCATCCCGCCCCAGGCTGCCGCCACGCTCCGCTTCGGTGCAGCCTCAGCGGAGCAGCCTTGTGAGCTAGCGCCTATTGATTTAGGGTGCTTGCTCTCCCGTGCTTTCCGGCAGGTGGCGAAGGCGAGGGAAAGCGACGGGAAGGAGACAGCGGGGTCCCTTGCCTCGCCGCCGCACACGCAGCCTAGCACGGGCAGCAAGCACTGGCTTTTGAGGGTCAGCGGTACCTGCGGCTTAAACGGTTTCCTCCCCGGCTCCGCAGAGCCTCCGCTGGGTCCCCCCCATTTAAATCCTCGGGAGCTTTTTTCTAAGGGCTCAGGCTTGGTCATGCTCCAGGAAGGGGGGAGCAGCCAGGCGGAAGCTCATAGTGGCGTTTACAGCTCGCAGGTGCCGCCTTTTGGGATTTTCCGCTACCGGATCTCTCATTTTCATAGTGGCGTTAACCCCTCAGCCCGTGACGCTTTGCAGTCTGGCCGCTATGGAAACGACCAGCGCCGGAACAGGTGTATACGCGTAAACAGTCCATTTGATTGTGGTTTGCGGGTTTTGGTATACAGCGATGTAAGAGGACCGCCAATTTGGATAGCCGCACAGACAGCCTCTTTTGAAAACGATGACACCGCATTCGGTGCATCATGTCTGGAGCTGTGCAGCACGAATAGGTGCCACAGAGTGGCATGTTTACGGAAAATGCAGCACGGGCATGTAAGGTGATGTGAGAGGTGGATGTAAATTGCAGACAATGCGCAAACAGATGAGCCGGAGCGGAGCGACGCCCTTGCCGGAGGGAGAGAAGCGACCATTCGGTAAGGCAAGATGAAAGGGTGGGCTCGCTAATCGCGAATGCCCACCCAGCAGCCGTAAACGTACAGGCTCGATATCGGATTGGTATACAAAATACCGGCTCATCTATAATGAAATGGGTGGGGATGAGTAGCGAGGTATCGGCTCGATGGTAGAAGGCAAAAAGCGCGTATTCATGCCGAAAGTGGAGACGAAGCTGACGCGGCAGGACTTCAAACGCGTGGACGACCTGGCGAAGGTCGAAGGCAAAACCAAGTCCGAGATAGTGAGAGAGGCAGTGCTCTGGTACCTGGACCACGTTGACGACTTGAAGAACGAACAGCGCGACACAGTGATCGCCCAATCAATCGACGGGATGGCTAACCGTGTATGCGCGATGTTAGCCAGGCAGGGACGGCAGATCGGGACGATTTTCGAGCTGACGTATTCACAAATGAGCCGGACGAAGGAAGGAAAGGCATCGTTTGAGGCGGCATCGAGCACAGCCAATCAGAAGCAAAACCGGGCAGTGACGCGCGATGAGCGGGAGCTGGTTGACGCGATGAAGAAGAAAGTGAAAGGACAAAGCGAGTAGGCATGGTTGTCGTCAGGCACAAATTCATAGCCGGGCGAGGCAAGCGAAGTGGCGGCAAAGTTGTGGCCATCGGCAAAGCATTGGCTCATGTGAAATACATTCAGCATCGCCCTGGACCGGACCGAGAGAAGGGCGGCCGGGAAATGTTCAATGATCGCGAAGACAAGATCGATGCGCGAGAGATGCGGGAAGCGATCAAGGAATTGGACGGCAGCCGGGTAGTGGTGCATAAGCTGACGCTGGCACCGGAGATAAACCCGGACGACAAGAAAGCATTCACGCGCGAGGTAATGCAGAACTTGAGCCGGGACATGGGGCGGGATCTGGAGTGGTTTGCAGTTGCTCATAACAACACGGACCACCATCACATCCATGTTGTGGTTCTGGGAAAGGACCGCAATGGGACTGATGTGCGCATTGACTTGAAAGACATCGACAAAGTGAAAGAGTACGGTGATCGGTATCTGGAAAGGTGTCACCCGTTAGAGCTTGAACGTTCCAGGCGCGAGCGAGAAGACCGCGAAAAAGAGCGCAGAGTGGAGCGTGTCAGAGAGCGGGAAGCGGCACGGGAAGAGCGAATCAGAGAAGGACTGGAATTGCCCTGGCTGCATAAGAAACTCGTGCGGGAACAGCTAGAGCCTTACAAAGACTGGAAAGAGAAACAAGACGAGAAGGAGCGAGGGCCAGAAAAGAAGCGCGATGAACCAGAGCGGCCGTACCACCAGGACACGATAGAGGCGGCCGGGCGCGAGTGGTCGAAAGCCAACAGCCTCGGAGAATTGCGAGACTTGAATGAGTACCTTTGGGACAACTATGAAGAGCGCATACCGAAGGACGAATACAGAAAACTTGTCGGCTGGATCAAAGACAAGGAGCGGCTAGGGGAGCGTCAAGCCGGTGAAAAACAACCTGCCCAGGAGAAGGGACGGCGGGACCAATTTGAGCATCAGGGCGAGACTTACAGCAAAAAAGACAGTTATGAAAAACTGACGGGACTGGCTAACAATCTGCGAGAACGCGATGAGCACATACCGTTTGATGACTATCAAAAATTGCGCGGCTGGATAGAGAACAAAGATCGTGAGCGCTTTTCAGGCGCACTGGAAGCGGAGTTACAACGCACGCACAAAAAATTTGAGCGCAGCAAGACCATGGAAGACTTGAAGGCTGCGGAAGGCGGGAGAGTCGTAGACCCGCTTCAGGAGCACATGATGAGGAATCCGATTGTCGGACTCTTTATGACGGAGGCAGCGATAGCAAAAGAGTTAGTGGCATCAATCGTGCTGGATGACCGCAACAGAGACTATGTGAAAGAGCAGATAGACGGACTGGAAGACGCTAAGCGAGATCTCGATGAGCGGGAGAAAGACCGCAATGCCGAAGCGCTCAAGGGTTTGCGAATGCCGTGGGAAATCAAATCGCAGGAAGAGCGAGACAGGGAAGCACGAGAAAAAATAGAGAAGGCGAAAGAAGAGGCTGAGCGCAAGCGCGAAGAAGAGAAAGAGAAGGAGCGGGAGAAAAAGCGCGAGAAAGACAGAAGCCCCTTTGAGCGCGATGAATGGGGGCGATGGTAGAAGATGGCCAGCAACACAGTAGCGGTGAGACTGCCCGAAGAAGTGCTTGAAGAGCTGCAACGGCGGGCGAGCGTGCAGAATAAAAAAATCTCAGATGTGGTGAGAGAGCTTATAGGGGTCGTCTCAGAAAACGGAAAATAAAGCACGCTAAGCGTGCGTGGAGGCTGGC
>CAYRVJ010000038.1:0-11279 GCA_964427785.1 uncultured Alphaproteobacteria bacterium
TATTCAACGATTGCGTCGTTGGCGTAGAGATATTGCGCAGCGCGGACGATTAGACCCATGAGCGACGCACAAACCAGGCTCGATCAAGGCTGCAAGATTATCAAGGCTTTTACCAAAACCCTGCCCGCAATCCCAGGCGTGTATCGCATGATAGGCGCAAAAGAAAAGATTCTTTACATCGGCAAGGCGCGCAACCTAAAAGCCAGGGTAACGTCCTATACCAGGCCGCAGCAACTGCCGATCCGCCTGCAACGCATGATCGCTGAAACCGCCCATATGGAGTTCACTACCACCCAGTCAGAGGCCGAAGCACTGTTGTTGGAAGCGGTTTTGATCAAAGAACATCTGCCGCGCTATAATATTCAATTGCGCGACGATAAATCATTCCCCTACATATTGATCACCTTGGACCACGCATTTCCTCGTGTTCATAAACACCGTGGAGCAAAGACTGTAAAAGGCGACTATTTTGGCCCATTCCTGACTGCGGGCGGCGCAGTGGATCAAACCATCGTGTCGCTGCAGCGGGCTTTTTTGCTGCGCAATTGCAATGACGGATTTTTTGCGGCACGCAAACGCCCCTGCCTGCAATACCATATCAAGCGCTGCTCCGCGCCCTGCGTAGGCTATATCGACGAAAGAAATTATGCCGGCCTTGTGTCTGGGGCCAAGAAAGTATTAAAAGGCCACAGCCAAGATATCCAAACGGAGCTAGCGGAGAAAATGCAAAAGGCCAGCCAGCAGCGTGATTACGAAGGGGCGGCCAAATTGCGCGACCGCATCCGCGCGCTGAGCTTGATCCAGACAAGGCAACGCGTGCACATCGACGGTATGGGCGACGCCGACATCCATGCCATATCCCAGCTTCAAGGCAAGACTTGCATTCAAGTTTTTTGCTATCGTTCGGATGCGATGCTGGGCAATTACGCATTCTTCCCGAAACACAGCGAAGAACAAACATGCCCTGAAATCTTGTCCGCCTTTTTGGTGCAGTTCTATAGCGACAAACCGGTTCCAAAATTGATACTAGTAAATGAAAAACCGTCGGAGCAAGAATTGTTGGAGCGCGCCTTGTCCTTGAAAGGGGGCGCGAAAATAAAAGTATCTTTACCGCTTCGCGGCCGCTACAAAGACGCCGTGGATCAGGCTGCAGATAACGCAAAGTCGGCTTTAAACCGCAGCTTGCAGCAACAGGCTGGACAGAAAGAAATCCTTCAGAGACTTGCGGACGCTTTGTCCATGCCCCAGCCACCGCAACGCATAGAAATATACGACAACAGCCATCACGCGGGCAAGCAAGCCGTCGGCGCTATGGTGGTTGCGACCGACCAAGGTTTTCAAAAGAAGATGTACCGCAAATTTTCTATCCGCCGCGATGATGCAGTACCAGAATTCCAGGCCGGGGACGATTATGCCATGTTAGAGCAAGTGTTGCGGCGAAGGTTTGCCCATCTTGCGCCGGAATCCCAGGACTCGGATAGATTTCCGCGCCCTGACCTTGTTATTATCGATGGTGGCCTTGGCCAGATGGGCATCGCCTTGAAAGTGCTGCAGGAAGCAGGATTCGGCGATATCCCGCTTTTAGCCATCGCCAAAGGCCCAATGCGTAATGCCGGGCAAGAAAAGCTGTTCCTGCCGGACGGCAAAAAGCTGGAATTAAAGCCAAATGACCCCTTGATGCATTATCTGCAGCGTCTGCGGGACGAAGCGCACCGCTTTGCCATAGGCAGCCACCGCAAAAAGAGCAACAAAGAATTGGGACGCTCGGAATTAGAGGGGGTGCCCGGCATCGGCGCCGTGCGCAAACGCGCGCTTTTGCATCATTTCGGCTCGGTCGGGGCGATAAAGCGAGCCGGGATTGCCGATTTGCAAGCCGTCCCGGGAATCAATCGCAATATTGCCGAAAAAATCTATGCTTATTTCCACAGTTGATTAGACTTGTACTATGTCTTCAGCCCTGCCCAATCTTTTAACGCTGGCGCGGATTTATTTGATCCCGCTTTATATCGCCAGCTATTTCATCAGCGATCCGTTAACAAAGTGGGCGGCTTTGGGAATTTTCATCATCTGTGCCTTAACCGACTATGCCGATGGCTGGCTGGCGCGCAAACTCAATGCCCATTCGGAACTGGGACGTTTTTTGGATCCTATCGCCGATAAATTGCTGGTCAATTCGGTATTGATTATGTTGATCGCCGTAGGCCGCATTCAAGGGATTGACGTCTTGGCGGCATTGCTGATCTTGCTTCGCGAAATTTTTGTGTCCGGCTTGCGTGAATTCGCTGGCCAAGGTGTAAGCCCCAAACAAATTCCGGTAACCAACCTCGCCAAATGGAAAACCGGCCTGCAAATGATCGCCATGATCGGACTTTTATTGGTCGATGCCTATGAACCGCTCGAAAGCTATATCGAAGTCGCAAACGCCGTTTTATGGCTTGCCGCCTTTGTTTCGCTTTATACCGGCTATGAATATTGGCGCGGGTTCCGCGCCCGTGTCCTGCCCGCTTAAGCCGCTTTATGAAACGGTTCGGTTGTGCTAGTTTCAAAGCCGACGATGACACACCGCCCCCATATTCTGCTTGTTGACGACGATCAAAGACTGCGTGATCTTTTAAAGCGCTATTTGTCGCAGAACGGATTTTCCGTAACTTTAGCCGAAGACGGCAAGGGGGCGATGCATATTTTGCAAAATATGGATTTTGATTTGATGGTCCTTGATGAAATGATGCCAAATCTGAGCGGCTTTGAAGTCATGCGTCAGCTGCGCGAAGGCAACAAATCAATTCCATCGGTATTGTTAACTGCGCGTGACGCGGCGAATGACCGTATCCAGGGTCTAGAGCTTGGCGCCGACGATTATGTGACAAAGCCCTTCGAACCACGCGAATTGGTATTGCGCATCCACGCCATTTTACGCCGCAGCCAACCGCAATCCGTCGCGTTGCCGTCTAAGCCTTTGCGCATCGGCTTTGCCGGGTTCGATTACGATCTTGCCAACGGCGTTTTGATGCGCAAAGGCGAAATGGTCTCTCTTACCACCGCTGAATCGGCGTTATTGACTGCGCTTTCCGAAAATGCGCCCCTGCCTTGCAGCCGCGAGGATCTTGTGAAAATGTGCTTTATCGAAGGCGGCGAACGCGCCATCGACGTTCAGGTGATGCGCTTGCGGCGTAAAATAGAGCAAGATCCGGCCAATCCGCGCTATATCCAAACCGTTCGCGGCAAAGGGTACGTCATAAAGCCCGAATCTATATCTTTGCCAGAGGCGGAATAAATGCCGAACCGATATTTACCCAGCAGCCTTTTTTCCCGTACGCTCTTGATCCTGGTTATACCGACAGTCTTGGTGCAGCTGGTAACGACCTATGTTTTTTATGATCGTCACTGGCACACGATGGCAAGACGTCTTTCCGGCGCGCTGGCCGGAGAAATCGCCCTAGTAGCGCAACAAGCACAACAAGCGCGCGGGGATGAAGAAAGAAGAAAGCTGCTCAGCCAGGCGGCGCAGTCGCTGCATTTGGAATTCGAATGGCAGCCTGTAGAAGACGTCTCCGAACCGCTGCGCGCCACACGCCTTGGGCGCAATTTGGTGGACCAAATATTCTGGCAGGATTTACAGCAAAGATTGCCTTATGAGTTTTATTTCAGCCTGCGGGAAGACGACGAACGCATTAAAGTAATGGTAAAATTGGATTCAGGCCTGCTTGGCGTTTATGCCAACCGTAAAAGGCTGTTTTCCTATACCACAGATCTTGTGATTTTATGGATGGTAGGGAGTTCCATTCTGCTGCTAGGGATTGCGGCAGTTTTCTTACGCAATCAAGTCAGGCCTATTCGAAAATTGGCGCTGGCCGCAGAAAAATTAGGCAAGGGCCAGGAAGTCGACGACTTGAAACCCAGCGGGGCGCTAGAAATCCGCCAGGCGACGGTGGCTTTCCGCATCATGCGCGACCGTATCGGCCGGACATTGCAACAGCGCGCGGAAATGCTGGCGGGCATATCCCATGATCTGCGCACCCCCTTGACGCGTTTGAAACTGCAGTTGGCTTTATTGCCGCAGACCCCGGATATCCAGGCGATGCAGCGCGACATCGAGGAAATGACGCAAATGATAGAGGCCTATTTGGCCTTTGCCCGCGATGAAAGCGAAATCGAAGAAACCCAAAAAGTGGATCTGATACAATTCTTGCAAGATTGTGCGAAACCATTCTTGCAAGACGGCAAGAATGTCGATATCGGGGAAGCGCAAGAAGTACAGTTTTATGCCCGCCCGGCAAGTCTTAAGCGCTGTGTAGCCAATCTTTTAGGCAATGCCTGCCGCTATGGCAAAAACGTTAGAATCTCCGCCGAGGTTACGGGGACCAATTTCAAATTATTGATCGACGATGACGGCCCCGGCATTGCCCCGGAATATTACGAAGAAGTGTTCCGTCCGTTCCGCAGGCTAGAAAATTCGCGCAATGCTATGACAGGCGGCATAGGCCTTGGCCTTAGCATCGCGCGCAACATAGCGCGCGGCCATGGCGGGGACATAATCCTGGATAAATCGCCCTTGGGCGGCTTGCGGGCTATTCTTACCTTACCCAGATAAGAACCGCTTATAGCAATCCAATAAAAAAGGCGGGCCTTAAAAGCCCGCCTAATTATTTCCAGAATCGAAAGATTAGCGTTTGCCAGCCTTGCGGATTTCGGTCGGCGCAATGTCTTGCAAATCGGCAAGGGTTTCTTGCATGCGGCCGCGTAAGGTTTCAAAAATCTCTTGGTTGGAACGCGCCAGGATTTGCGTCATTTCCTGTGCGGCGGCTGCGGAACGCTTGGCCGCGTCCTGCATGGCGCTTGTGGATTTCTTGATTTTTTGTTCCGCCGGGGAATTGTCTTGCAAGGTTTCTAGCGAACGAACGCAATCGTCGAACCAGGCGGAAACAGCCTCGCCCTGACAGCGGGTGATGGATTGGCCGCAATCAATGGTCATCTGATTAAGGGCGGAAAGGGTTTCCAGATTGCGCTTATAGATATCGAAAAACTTGTTCATGGTAGCTCCGTTATTAAATGTAGAAAATTGTGACAGATAATCCTGCCATTGGGAAAATGGATTCTGGCCTGCAGATTTTCCGTCAAAAGCCCAATGATCAAAAGTCTTTTGATGTTTATTGGATGCCATAACCGCCTCCGTGGTGATTACCGGGTGAAGATCGAAACAAGAACGTTTCTTTGGAATGCCTGCAGTATACGCCCGCACCATTTTTTTTGCAACGCAAAATATATTATATTTTCTGAGCGTTTTACGGTTTTGTGACAGTGCTTAGCGTGGCTTCGCGGCAAGGTTATGACAGAATTGATCCACGCGGAACAAAACGCGATCCATCGCAGCCATAGATTTTTCCTGGCTTTTATCGTCATCGTTAAGCCATGGATGCATGATCCAAAACATCAAAGCCGTAAGAAACAAAAACAGAACATGCCGCTCGATAGAAAGGTGTGGATAATTTAAATATTCAACCCAAAGTGGTGTTTGACGCAGCAGCGCGCATCCCCATCCGGCCTTGAAAGAGGGGTCGGCCCATGCCGCCCTTAACGCTTTGCGATGCGGCGAAAGTTGCTGCAGCACTGCCCAAACCCACTCAAAAATCTGCTCGCGCCTGACAGGATTTTCGGGTTGCCATTCCGTCTTTGCCGCTTTTCTTGCCGCATCGCTCAAAACATAATCCGCCAACGATTTTTTGTCAGGACAAGCGCGCTGCAAATCCTCGCGCTTACATCCGATTGCTTTTGCCCATCGCGCCGTGCCGAAATCTTGCCAGCGGATCTTGCCCTGGCCCAAAAGCCTAAGGCAGGATTCCATAATCGCTTTTTCGCTTTTTTTCCCGGAAGGACTTTTCATGATTTCAACGACAGCTCTGTAGCGCGCCGTGTTGCAGCGTCAATCGCCTCTGCGATCAGCCGGCTAAGTGTGGAATCCGCCGATAAAACCTGAAGCGCGGCTTCGGTGGTGCCGCCCTTGCTTGTTACCTGCGCACGCAAATCACCGGGCGGCATATTCGCCTGCTTCATCAGGGCGGCACTACCAAAAAAGCTATGCGCGGCCAAATCCAGTGCCAAGGCGGGCGGCAAGCCCTGACTGATGCCCGCCTGAATCATCGCCTCGCACAACGCATAGAAATAGGCAGGCCCGCTGCCGGACAAGGCGGTGATGGGATGCATCCAGCTTTCTTGCTCGACCCAGAGGCAAGCGCCAAGTGGCCGCACCAATTCTTCGGCCATTGCTTTTTTATCGGCGGCGATACCGTCTTCGGCGTATAGAGCGGTTACGCCCTGGCCGACAATGCCGGGAAGATTCGGCATAGCGCGCACGATCGACCCCCGGAACCCCATAAGCAATTCCCGGATGGTTTTAACTTCAACGCCTGCGGCGATAGAAACGACCAAACTATCCGCCCAAAGCGCCCGAGCATATTGCGGCAATATTTCGGCGAATTTTTGAGGCTTGATCGCCAGAATCAAACAAGATATCGGGCCGGGAGATTCTGGCGCGGAAAGAAAGTGGATACCGTCGTTTTTCCCGGCCCCGGCATATTCCTTGGCAAGCATATCCGCCTTGGGGTCGATAACGCTGATCCTGCCGCGCAGCGACATTGCCGTAAGCCCGCGCAAAATCGCCCTTCCCATATTGCCGCATCCGACTAGAACGCTGTGCGATTCCATGATTACTCCTTTATGCACGAACTTAGGTAGTGACTCATTTTGACAAAAAGGCTCATGGTGAGCTTGTCCTTCTATGCTAAAGCTACGAAGGGTTTGGTGAAACCCTTGTCCTCCGTAGCCTTGGCGAAGGGGGATCGAACCATGGGATTTGGTCGCTCATCCTTCGACAGGCTCAGGATGAGCTGTTGTGTATAGTCAAAATGAGTCATTACTCGAACTTATTATGCCTTGCGTATCGGGTAAAGTTACTTTAAAAGAGTCTGCAATTATAAATTCTTCTTAAGATATTAAATATTTTTAAAGTATATATATGATTAGGGTGAAAGCAAAATCTTTGATTCCCTCACGCGTGCCAGAATCGGCAGCCGCTGTGGCCGAACCTATTCCTGCGGCAGCGACCAGCGTTGTGATTCCTCCTCCAAAACCAACGCCACAACCAGTGATCCCTGCGGTCAAACTTATTCCTACGACTGCGATCAGCGCAGTGATTTCTCCCCCAAACACAAGAGCATCACAGCTATACCAAGCAGAAAAAGAACGACACAAAAAAAGAGCCGCAAACCCCGAAAGACAAAGGCTGGCAAGACAAGTTTTACAAAAATGGGGCTGCCCGGAAGAGGATTTGGAAAAATACGTACCTTTACTGGCCAGCAAACTTCGCCAAAAGGACATCAATCCGAAAAATGACACTTCTACCAGTATATTAGAAAATTTAGAAATGTTTAGCGCCTTGCTTCGCGGCAAGGGAGTTGTTGTTAAGGCGGAGGAATTGGCTCTCTTATTTCTTCGACGCAAACAAACTCAATTTTTCTTAACAGACGGTCAAGGGCTGTTCCATAATATCGACCATACCGTCGCATGGCTGCAAGAATCCGGAATAGAAATCAGCCATAAAGAGTATTTTGCAAGAATCATCAACAACCCAAGCACCTTGGGGATCACCGCAAGGAAAATGACAGGCCGCTTTGGTATGGCCTTGGGGTTGCTAGAAAAGGATCAATTGCAGTATAGGTCAAAACAAACCGATACAGCCGACCGCAGAAAGGCTTTAATACTTTTTCTTGTATCAACTGCACAATTCATAAGCGCAAGTCAGGCTAAGGCCGAGCTGATTGAGATAGCCATGCATATGGGATTGTTAAGCGGAAGCAGCGATTCTCTGCGGCAATCTTATAAAGAAATCAGGGAGATGATTGAAGAAACCACAGGCAGCCGCGGCATTGCGGAAATCCCTCGTGTGGAAAATCCCAAGACCGAAAACGAAAAGCGGATTTTCCGCCTAAGAGTCCTGCAACACGCCGGAATGCTGGAAATATTGCGCTAAGCTTCGCCCGCGACATCGACCAAAGACAAGGCAACCGCCTCCGATGCCGCCCGGCCGCCGCCGCACACCATTTGGAAAGCGGGATAAAACCGATCGCATTCGGTCGTCGCGATGTCGATCAAATCTTCAACTTGTTCCGCCGCTGCATGATATTGCCCGCCCAACAAAGACGTATGGCGGAAAATCGGGATGGCTTCTTCGGACACGATTTCAAAGTGGCCAAGCCACAGCCTCTCATTGACCGTCGCCAAAAGTTCGTACATATCTTGCTTGCGGTTATCCGGCACCTTGTTTTCGATCGCGCAGGAAAAATAAAGCGCGTTCAAATTCTCACGCCAAAAGAAATGCAGCTGATAGGTACACCAGCGGCCTTTCATTTCAACTAAAAGCTCGTCGGCATCGCAGCGGCTGAATGCCCATTCTTTGGCGGCCACCATTTCCTCGACAAGGTCGATAGGATTAAGCGCGGGAGATAAATCTTCGGATTCCAAGGTCAACGCGGTCATATTTTGCACTCTCCTTTTTAAGTTGGCCCGGCGGCAAAGCCGGCACGGGCAGGAATGTATCGAAAGGCAAATTATCCGCCGGCTGTGGGCTTTTATCCCTGACTCTTAGATCACCGAGCCCCAACCAGTTGAGAGGTGTATGACACCTAAGATCAAGCTTGCCAGTTGCCTTTGCGGCTGGCAAGCGCAATGAATCTTGCCGCCGTATTTTTTGACTTTCGCGGCAAGGATGTGACATGCGCCAGTCGCATTGCTAAGCGGCGCGTTTTGCCTTTTTTGCGACAGTTTTTTTTGCCTTGCCGGGCTTAGGCGCAGATTTAGCGGCCGTGCGTTTAAACCCCGCCATTTTTTCCAGCCTTTCGATTCTCTGCATCGCTTGGAACTGCTCCTTGCGCGCAGCCTTGATCATTTCTTGCGCCACTTGGAATTCCTGGCGCGTAACCAAATCCATGCCGCGCAGCAAAGCTTCGGCGCGCTGCTTGAAGCGTTGCTTGGCCTCGTCTTTGGCGCCCCCGGCGAAATCGAAAGCCGATGCCGCGATCTGCGCGAAGTCCTCGGCTATTTGTTGCCACTTATACATAGTGCTTGCCTTCTTTTTAGTCTTTGAGATACCATGATGGATAGCGCAAAGCGCATACGGCGACAATATAATTTTACCAACAAACGCAAAACCAGTTTTTTAGAATTGAGGATATCATGATTATCGTCACCGGCGGCGCCGGTTTTATCGGATCCAATCTGGTCGCGGGGCTAGAGGCCCATGGCATCAACGACGTGATTATCTGTGATACCCTTGGCAAAGATGAGAAATGGCGCAATATCGCCAAGCGCGAACTGGCAGAATTCGTGCAAAGCCAGGATCTTTTGGAATTTCTCGACGATCACGCCAGCGAAATCAGCATGATCTATCACCTTGGCGGCGTATCCTCGACCACCGAAACCGACGCCGATTTGATCGTCAAAAGCAATTTCGAATTGCCGCTGCAGCTGTGGCGCTGGTGCTGCCGCCACGGCACGCGGTTTATTTACGCATCCTCGGCCGCGACCTATGGCGACGGCATCACCGGATTCGACGACAATTTTTCATCCGACCATCTTGCGACCTACTCGCCGCTGAACGCCTATGGCTGGAGCAAGCACGCCTTTGACAGGCGGATCGCCCGCATCGTCAAAACAGGCCAATTGCGCCCCCCACAATGGGTAGGCTTGAAATTCTTCAATGTTTACGGCCCGAACGAGTATCATAAAGGCAGCCAGATGAGCGTTGCGGCGCAAGTCTATAAAAAAGCCGCCGCCGGGGAGCCAGCGACCTTGTTCAAATCGCACAACCCGCAATATCAAGACGGCGGACAGCTGCGCGATTTCATCTGGGTTCAGGATTGCGTCGATGTGATGCTGTGGCTTTATGAAAATCCGAAAATCAACGGCGTGTTTAACCTTGGCACCGGCAAGGCGCGAAGCTTTCTTGAAATGACGAACGCGGTTTTCGCCGCCCTTGGAAAAAAGCCGGACATCCGGTTTATCGATACGCCAGAGCAAATTCGTGAAAAATACCAATATTTCACCCAGGCGAAAATGGATCGTTTGCGCGAAGCCGGATACACAAAGCAATTTACCTCGTTGGAAGACGGCATTGCGGAATATGTGCAAAAATATTTAGCGCAACCGAATCCGTATAAATAAATGCCGTATGCCGCATCCTTTGATCCCATAGCTTTTGAAATCGGCCCGCTTGTCATCCGATGGTACGCGCTTGCGTATCTGTGCGGGATTTTGATCGGCTGGCGCTATGCTATTTTTGCCGCGCGAAAACTTTGCCCCGTCGTTACCAAAGAAATCTTAGACGATCTTTTGTTTTGGGCGACACTGGGAATCGTCCTGGGCGGGCGGCTTGGATATGTTTTTTTCTACAAGCCTTTCTATTATTTAGACCATCCGTTGCAAGCCTTGGCTTTATGGCAAGGCGGAATGTCTTTCCATGGCGGGGTCTTGGGCGTGATGGCCGCCACCCTCTACTGCGCGCGCAAGCATAAAATCCCGTTTTGGAGGCTGATGGATATGGCGGCGCTGGTAACGCCGATCGGATTGTTTTTGGGGCGCATCGCCAATTTTATCAATGGCGAGTTGTTTGGCCGCGTTACCGACAGCGCCTTTGGCATGATATTCCCGCATGGCGGGCCGTTTTTACGCCACCCAAGCCAGCTATACGAAGCGGCGCTCGAAGGCATCTTGCTGTTTTTGATCTTAAATTACTTTGCCTGGCGCAGAAATGCGTTTAACAAGCCGCAAATCATGTCCGGAATTTTTGCGCTGGGATATGGCCTGTCCCGCTTTATCGTCGAATTCGCGCGCGAACCGGATGCGCATCTGGGATTTTTATGGGCGGGGCTAAGCATGGGCCAATTGCTGTCCTTGCCGCTAATCGCCGCAGGCTTATATCTTATTTATGATGCCAGTCGCAAAAGCACAGCCTAGCCTTTACGGCAAAATTGCGCAAAGAATCCGGCAAAACGGACCTATTTCTGTTGCCGATTATGTTCGTACATGCCTGTCGGATGCGGAGTTCGGCTATTACACCAACGCTCCGGATCCATTGGGCACGAACGGCGATTTTACGACGGCACCAGAAATCAGCCAGGCATTCGGAGAAATGATCGGATTGTTCCTGGAACATTGCCGTCATAATCTAAATATTCCGCGTCCTTTCAGCGTGTGCGAATTGGGGCCGGGGCGCGGAACCTTGATGG
>CAYRVJ010000039.1:0-11258 GCA_964427785.1 uncultured Alphaproteobacteria bacterium
AAGTGGTCTTTCCGGCGCAAACGCTTTTTTCTTCAAGCGATCCACCGGTTCTGTCCACGCAATCCACCGAGATTTTGCAGGCTGTTATTGCCGGGCTTGACGGAAAGCCGCATGAATTGCGCTTAATCGTAACAGCAAACAGCCTCGTCGCGGCGAACGCGCAAGCCGGCATATTGGCCCGTATGCTGCAAGATTGGCTGGATAGAGCATCGCGGCTGTCTATATCGGGCCTGGAAAATTCGAGCGCCGCCAGCGTCCGGCTGCAATTTTTTCCATTGTCCGAAGACGGGGCCAGGGGGGGGCTATGAATCCTATTTCACAGCATCCCGACGAGACGTTTGATTCCTTATGCAAGCCGGCGACATCTTTTGGCGGCTCGCCTTGGATGATCAGTTTTCTGGACACGATATCGCTGATCCTGACTTTTTTCATTTTGGTTTATTCCATGGCCGAGATCGATGCGCATAAGTGGGAACAAATCGCCCAAACCATGCCGTCCGCGACGCATAAAAAGGTCAGCGAACAGCCAGGTTTTGCAAGGCCTAAGGAAAATCTGGCGGCAATCCAGCAAAGCCGCGCCGTCGATTTGGATTATTTGGAAATTTTGCTGCAAAGGCGGCTGGAAAAATTGGATGCCGAAGGCCTAGTCTGGCTGGAAACCATGGATGACCGTTTGGTACTGCATTTGCCATCCGACAGTTTCTTCGAGCTGGCCTCGGCGGATATCCCGCAAAGCGCAAGGCCCCTTGTCGCGTCTCTGGCGCAAAGTTTGCGGTATATTCCAAACCAGATAGCCGTCCAGGGGCATGCCGACCCCGATCCTATCGACAGTCCGGTTTACCCTTCGAACTGGGAATTGTCCTTGGCCCGGGCGCAAAGCGTGGCCGCCGTATTTGCAGAGGCCGGTTATAGCGGCGCAATAGAGACGCAAGGTTTCGGCGACAGGGATTTTACCTTGACACAGGAAAATATGCTGCGCGACCGGCGTTTCAACCTCGCCCGGCGCGTCGATATTGTGATATATTCCTATCTGCCTGAACATGACTTATCTATATTCCATCCTTAGGATTTTCGCCGTTCTTTGTCTGCTGACGCTTGCCGCTTTTCCGGCGAGGTCTCAGGAGCTTTCCGCGTTTTTTTCCAAGGATCATGCCGTCATCCGCGTGACGCTTGCGGGCGACGCGGAATACAGCGCCAAACTGATAGGCGGATCGCTGGTCTTGCGGCTGAACCCTTCGCCTTTGGTGGAGTGGGAAGAAATCAAAGGCGGTCTGCCCGGCCTTGTCACCGAAGTGGTGCAAAGCGCGGACCGCAAGACCGTCATTATCGGCTTCAATCAAGACGTACGCCTGCAAGACCGCAAGGATAAAAACGTCATTTCGCTTTATATCTATCCCGCAGCAATGGCAGCCCAGGGATTGCCATCCCCGGAACCTTTTGATCCGGTAAAGGAAAGTGTTAAAAAAGCCGAGGCGGTTCAAACGCCGCTTACGGTCCGCGCTGCGCAGCACAAGGATTTTTACCGCGTAGTATTCGATTGGCCGGAAAAGATTCCCTATACCATTAGCGAAGGCAACGGCGAGCTTTTGATAGAATTTCAAGCGGTCGCGCGCGATGCCAAGACCGGGGCAAGCAAAATTAAAAGCAAATGGATCAAATCGTCAACGGCCGAAACCGTCGCCAATTCGACGCGTTTCAAAATCGCTTACGCACAGCCTTTGTTGCACAAAGAGTTTATGACCGGCAATGCGCTGGCGCTTGATTTTACCCTTGCCCCGCAAGCCGAAAGCGCTGATGTGGCGGAAAAGACCACGGAACCGGCGCCCCCCCCCGCCGAGCCGGAAGTGGCCTATGACCCGACGCGCGAGGCGCAGTTTCCTCTGCCAGCATCCGACCGCAATCAAGATATCATAGACAAACCGAAGGAACTGCCGAAACCAAAAGCCGCGCCGGCGCAAAAGCCTATCGCGGCCCCCGCGCCGGATAAATCCCAAGCTGCGGCAGTCCGACTGCGCGGTTCACGCGGCGAAAACGCCGCTACGCTAAAATTTGAATGGACGCAGCCTACGGCGCTCGCGATTTTCAAGCGCGCGGGATACACCTGGCTGGTTTTCGACCGGGCCGGAAAAATCACTACCGATGCCGAAACCGATGCAGTGATCGAAGTAATTGGCGGGCTTGAAAACCTTTCCCAGCCTTCGGCATTGATCCTGCGCTTTAAATCCTTGGCGGGGTTGGAGCCTTCGGTGTGGGGCGATAAAATGGATTGGCAGATCGATCTCAAGCCGCAAAGGCTGCGTCCTAATGTGGCGATTCCGGTCGATCATCACAGCATCGCGCCGGGGCAGTCAGGGGTATTCTTAAGCGTCGCGCAGGCGGGCAGGGTGATTTCGCTTGACGATCCTATCGTCGGTGACCAGATTTACGCTGCGACGGTGCGTACCGTAGGACGGGGCATCAGCGGCGAACGCGAGTTTCCTGAATTCACCTTGCTGCCTTCTTTGCAAGGGATTGCCTTGTTGCCTAAAGTGGATAATCTGAAAGTTATCCCGGATTACGAAGGCTTTTTGATTGCGACGGATCAAGGTCTATATCTTTCCGGCAACCAAGATCAAAAGCCAAAGGCCAGCGGGAAAAAAGAACCGGAGATAATGTATGGCCCGGAAATGCGCGATCCGCGCAAAACCAACCCGCCCATATTGAAATATTCCGAGTGGCGCGGCGACGCGGCCAAGAAGTTTTTTGACAAGGAAAAGGATTTTCTGAATTCTATCGGCGCTATGCCATTGAACGAGCGCAACCCCGCGCGGATGGAACTTGCAAAGCTCTATTTCGCCGAAGGCTGGCTGACCGAGGCGCAAGGCGTCATGACGGCAATTGAAATGCAAGCCGATGACATATCCAAATCCGCAGAATACATCGCCATGCGCGGCGTGATCCAGACTATGCAGCACAATTTCAAGCAGGCTTTAGACGATTTGAAAATGCCGCAATATGATGAACAATCGGACATAGCCACTTGGCGTGCGGTCCTGGCGGTTCAGCAAAGCGATTGGTCGGCGGCATCGCAGTATTTCGACATGTCGGATATGCCTAACGAGGGCATGCCCCCAAACATGCGCAAATTTGTAGGTTTGTCCGAGCTGGAATCCGCCGTCCGCAACAAAAGTTATGACAAGGCCAGGATCGTCCTAACCCGGCTGCAAGCCGATAAAAATTTGATGCATATCAAGCCAATATTGAAATATTGGGAAGGCGAAATCGCGCTTGGAGAAGATAAGCCCGACGAGGCGACGGCGCTTTGGCAAAGCGCGATTGACAGCGAGGATCCCTATGCCAGGCCGCGTGCCGAATATGCCTTGATCCAGCACGGTGCGGAAACAGAAACATTGGAGCGCAAGGAAATCATCGCAAGGCTGGAAAGGCTGCGTTTCGCCTGGCGCGGCGACAAATTCGAATTCGACGTTTTGCGCAAGCTCGGGCAAATGCAAATCGAAGACGGTCTTTATCGCGAAGGTTTGTTCACTTTGCGCCGCGCGGTCGCAAATTACGCCGATCAGCCCTACGCCGCAGCATTAGCCGATGTGATGAGCGAGACGTTCAAAAAATTGTTCCTTGAGGGTGCGGCAGACAAGATGGCCCCTTTGACTGCGTTGGCTTTGTTCGACGAGTTCCGCGAGCTTACGCCGACCGGTCCCGACGGGGATTTGATCATCCAGCGGCTTGCCGACCGGCTGATCGAATTCGACCTTTTGGAACGTGCGGCGAAGCTTTTGGAACACCAGGTGAATTACCGTCTTGCCGGCGCCGACAAGGCGCGCATCGGCGCGCGGTTGGCTTTGGTGTATTTGCTGGACCGCAAGCCGGAAGACGCCTTAAAAGCGATCGACCTTTCCAATGCCCCGCAGATACCCCAAGAGATCATGCTGGAGCGCAAATTGCTGCGTGCTCGGGCCTTTTATGACCAGAACAAATCCCAGGAAGCGCTGGATTTGATCGCGAATGAAGAAAGCCGCGAGGCGCGCCTGCTTAAAACCGACATTTTTTGGCGGCTGCGCAATTGGAAAATGGTGGCTCAAATCCTATCCGGTCTTGTCGAGGAAGAAGAAGTCTTGTCGACAGAGGCTGCGCCGGAAGATGCCGCAAGCTCGGATCAGCCGCATAAGATCGCTGTTTCACCGAAAATGGCGCAATGGCTTTTAAGCCTATCGGTCGCTTTGGCGCTGGACGACAACACAAAATCTTTGCAGGCTTTGCGTAGCCGCTATTTGGCGTCGATGAAAGACACGACGCAATACGACGCCTTTGAGGTTATAACCCAGACCGAGAACATAAATCCGACAAATCTTGCGGAGCTGAACACCAAATTCGACGAAGTAGCTAAGATAGAATCTTTCTTAAGCCATTATCAGGAAAAGATCAAAAAGGGTGGATTAAGCGGCGTGAATTAAATCATCCGCCATAGCTTTGTACCAGCGAACCCGCAACCATATACCAGCCATCGACCAGCACGAAAAATATCAGCTTGAACGGCAAGGCGATCATGGCGGGGGGAAGCATCATCATGCCCATCGACATCAGGATGGAAGCAACAACCATATCCAGGATTAAGAAAGGCAAGAAAATCAAAAAGCCGATTTCAAAGGCGCGGCGCAATTCACTGATCATAAAAGCCGGGATCAGCGCATGCAGCGGCGTTTTTTCCAACTCTATGCTTTCTTCGACGCCACCCAGATTGCGGAACAGGGCAAGATCCTTTTCCCGCGCATGCTGCAGCATAAACTCACTGAACGGGGCCACAGTGCGCGTAAAAGCCGTCGCTTCGTCGATCTCTTCCGCCACAAGCGGCGCGATGCCGGATTCATAGGCTTTTTCGAATGTCGGCATCATCACAAACAAGGTAAGAAACAAGGCGAGGCTGATCAGAACCGAATTGGGCGGTGTTTGTTGAACGCCGAGCGCGCTGCGCAATAAGGACAACACGACCACGATGCGGGTAAAAGACGTCATCATGATCAGAATCGAAGGCGCAAGACTGAGCACTGTCAACAAAGCCAGCAATTGGATAATTCTATTGCTGGCGTTGCCGCCGCCTTCGCCCATATCGAGGCTTAGGGTTTGCGCCGCTACGGGCGCAGCAAACGCCAAAATTCCAATGCAAAGTATCGGGAGAGAAAGTTTGGAAAAAATCGCGGTGATAATTTTGCGCATGGCTATATTTTCCTGATTTCGGTTGTTTCTGCAGCATCCTGAGTGGATAAAAGCAAATCCTGCTGCGCGCCAAGCAAGACCAGGTGTTCTTTTCCGTCTTGCCGGATCAGCGCCAATTTGCGCCGGTGATCCAGAGGCAGTGTTTCAACGACGGAAAGCCTGCGCTGCGAGGCCGGCTTGAAAGACGAGGCAAAAGAAAACCGCTTAAGCCCGAAAACGCAAAGCGCCATCAAGGCCAAGACAAAGGCCAGGGCAGCCAGGGTTTGCAGGATGCTGATTAGGCTCATTTTCTATTCTCCGTCCGGCGGCTTTATTTTTTTTGCCTTGCCATAGGCCTGGGTTGCGGATCTTTGTGGATCCATTTTCTTTAGCTGCTGGAATACCTCGCCGTGTTTTTCTTTCAGGCTTTGGTGGTATTTGTCCATTTCATCCATCAGGTCGATCAAAAAGGGCTTGATCTGTATTTTGTCGCCTACGGGCAATGCCAGAATATTTTCGCAAACGGCCTTTATCTCGCCTTCGATCGAGGTCATATCCTGAACCGTGCCTGACGGCAAAAGGCTTTTGGCGGTAATAACGCTTTGCTTGATTCTCGCAATTTCTTTGGTCAGCGTGTCATAACTTTTCATGTCCAGCCTCCCAAGGCGGTGTGATTCCATTCGCACGATAGACATAAGACAGGATTTCCGCAACCGCAGCCAGCACTTCGAGCGGAATTTCCCAATCTACCTCCAGTGCCGACAACACTTCAGCCAAATCCGGGTCTTCACGCACTTTAATGCCGTGCTGAAAGGCCAGTTCCAATATTTTTTCAGCCAGTTTTCCACGGCCTGTCGCCGTTACCGTTGGCACGCTATCTTTTTCAAGATCATGCTTGATGGCGACGGCGATCTTTTGGCGGGATATTTTCTTTTTCTGCTGTTTGCTGGAAGAGGCTTGGGGCATGAAAAGCCTTATGCCGGAGGCGGGTTCTTTATCAAGTTTACGGCCAAATCCTGGGCCTTGGCGGCGGCGCGGTTTTCTTCTTGAATGCGGTCATATAATTCCCGGCGCAGTACGGTTGCCGACTGCGGAAAGTTGAATCCGAGCTTAATCGATTTGCCCCGGATTTCGACCACGAACACCTCGATGGTGTCGTTGATAATGACGGATTCGCCGACTTTTCTTGTTAAATAAAGCATTGAAAATACTGCATATTATTAATGATGTGTTGCCGTTGCCATAGTTAAACCACAGAAACACCGCTTGGTAAAGGATTAACCGAATCTTAAGCAGAAAAAGCTACACTAATGGTACAACCTGAACAGTATGGCTGGCTGACAATTAGGCCGATCTGACTGGATTCGGGGGATAAAAAAGGTTGGCACAATGGATCTGCAGAACTCTTCACTGATGACTTTGCTTCAGGCAAAAATGAAATGGGCTGCCCAAAGACAGGGCGTCATTTCGCAGAACATCGCCCATGCCGATACGCCCGGCTATGCACCCAAAGATTTAAAGCCCGTCGATTTTTCTGCCATGTTAAAGGGTAAGTCCAGCGTGGCTGCGCTTTCCGCGACTCACCCGAATCACATCCTGCCGAAATCTACGCAAGGCGGCTTCGCCGCGCAGAAGGTGAGCGGTAATGAACAGACCCTGAACGGCAACGGCGTCGATATCGAAGACGAAGTGGTTAAGATGGCAGACACCAAGGACCAATACCAGATGGCGGTGACGGCCTATCGCAAATATAGCGATATGTATAAAACGGCCCTAGGCAAGGGCGGATTCCAGTAATAGCGTAGAAGGATAGCCGACATGGATTTGTTAAGCGCAATCGATACATCTCATTCCGGGCTTAAGGCGCAGGCGGCGCGGATCAAAATCGTCGCCGAAAATTTGGCCAATGCCGAATCCGGCCCGGCCGAGCCGGGCAGCGAGCCGTATAGACGCAAGAACATAAGTTTTAAAACGGTTCTCGACAAAGAAACCGGGGCAAGCAAAGTCGCTATCGCCGGCATTAAAAAAGACCAAAGCGAATTCCGCATACTGTTCCAGCCGGGACATCCAGCCGCCGACGAAAACGGCTATGTCAGGCTGCCGAACGTCAATTCGTTGGTAGAAATGGCCGATTTGCGCGAAGCGCAGCGCAGCTATGAAGCCAATTTAAGCGCGATCGAAACATCGCGCAGCATGATGCGGTCTACTTTGGATTTGTTACGCTAATTCTGCCCTAGGCAAGGAGTAAAGCCATGAATATCAATTTCGCCAACGCCGTCGCCGCTTATGGAAAAACCCTGCCTGTGGGTGAGGGTATGGACGCGTCTTCCCCGGTAAAATCTGGCGGCGGCTTTGCCAAGGCGCTGCAAGGATTCATCGAAGACGGCGCGGGAAAAATACAGCAGGCGGAAACCAAAACCGTTTCCGCGCTTTCCGGCAAGGCCGATTTGACCGATGTCGTAACCGCCGTCACCGCCGCTGAAATGCATTTGTCTGCGATTGTCGCCGTCCGCGACAAAGTCATCGGCAGCTACAAGGAAATCATGCAAATGCCTATCTAGGCGTTTGATTCTCCGCATAAGGGTTGTTGCAGCAAATCCACGAATCTGTTTATATGCAGGGCGAGGGTATAGTAATTTCTAAACCCTAAACCCTAAACTCTATACCCTGTATCCATGGATCAAACCGAAGTCATTGAAATCTGCCGCGAAGCGATCTGGGTCATGATTATGGTCGGGGCGCCGATGATGTTGGTCGCCTTGATCGTGGGGCTTAGCGTATCCTTGGTGCAGGCGTTGACGCAAATTCAAGAAACCACCTTGTCTTTTGTTCCGAAAATATTGTCGATGTTTTTTGCCATGATGCTGTTTTTGCCCTTTATGTTGGCGACCTTGTCGAATTTTACCACGCAACTATTTGATAGAATCATTAAAATTCAATAGCTTGGAATTTTATCTTGCAGCAATACCTTAGCGATTTGGCCCCGGCTCTGATTTTTGCCTATATGCTGGTGTTTTGCCGCATCGGCGCAATTTTCATGTTGTTGCCGGGCTTTGGCGAAGTTTATGTTTCCCCAAAAACCCGGCTGAGCTTTGCGCTTTTGGTCAGCTTGATCATTTTGCCTTTGGTGGAATCCACCCTGCCGCCTTTGCAGCAGAATCCCGTGGCTATGGCGCTTTTGGTCAGCAAAGAAGTTGTGGTGGGGCTTTTTATCGGTGCGTTCACGCGCATTATCCTGGCCTGTCTTGAAGTCGCCGGGATGATTATATCCTCACAAATGGGTGTTTCGGCGGCGATGATGTTCAACCCGGTCATGGGCACGCAAGGATCGCTTATCAGTGTCTTTCTGACCCTCGCCGGACTGCAGGTCATGTTCTTGACCGATGCGCATCATTTGTTTTTTCAAGGCATGGTGAGTATCTATTCCATATTTCCGCCAACTGAGGCTTTGCCTACGGAAGATTTCTTGGCAGTAATAAGCCGCGCTGTGGCGCAAAGTTTCTTTGTCGGGCTTCAAATGTCGGCCCCGTTTTTGGTGTTAGGCGTCATCTTTTTTGTCGGCATGGGGCTGTTGTCGCGTTTGATGCCTCAAATGCAGGTTTTTTTCATCGCTCTGCCGCTGCAAATTATTTTGGGATTGTTGCTGCTTGCGGGATGTATCGGCGCGATATTAAGCTGGTATATGCAATTCTTCCAAAACTCCCTTGCCGTTATCGCCGGGGGATAAGGCATGTCCGAAGAGCAAGACGATTCCGATAAGACAGAAGAGCCTTCGTCGCGAAAGCTGGACGATGCCCGGCAGCGCGGTCAAGTCCCGCAATCAAAAGAAATCAGCCATTGGTTCATGATCCTTGGGGCCAGCGTCATTTTGGTGATGCTGGCGCCTTTCATGGGTAAGCAGCTTTATGACGTTATGTACCCCTTCATCGAAAGGCCGCATGATTTTATCATCGAAGGCGGCCGGCTTGGCGATTTGCTGCAAGACACCGTCTTGCACGTCATACTGGCGTTGCTGATGCCATTGCTGCTTTTGATGGTGTTCGCTTTTTTGTCTTCGGTGCTGCAATTCGGGATTATCTATTCGACCGACAATATCCAGCCTAAGCTCGAAAGAATTTCTTTGTTCAAAGGCTTTAAAAGGCTTTTTTCGATGCGTTCGGTCGTAGAGCTGGTAAAGGGTATATTAAAAATATCCATCGTCGCCGCCGTGATTCTCTGGCTGATAAAGCCCAGCTTCGAGTCGGGTGAAAAATATATCAGCATGAGCATCAATGACATTTTGCTTGCGATTGCCCGAGAGACGTCGGCGATTCTGTTTGCTGTGGTGGGCGTTGTGACCGTGATCGCCATGATGGACTGGCTGTATCAACGATTCAGCTTTTTCAAATCTATGCGCATGAGTAAGCAAGAATTGAAAGACGAATACCGCCAATCCGAAGGTGATCCGCTGGTAAAGCAACGCTTAAAGCAGATCCGTATGGACAAAGCGCGGCAGCGGATGATGGCGGCGGTTCCAAAGTCCACCGTCGTCGTTACCAACCCGACTCACTATGCTATTGCTTTGTTGTACGATGAAACCAGCATGAACGCGCCCAAGCTGGTTGCCAAGGGCGTCGACAGCATCGCTCAGAAGATCCGGCAAATAGCCGAAGAAAACAACGTGCCGATCATGGAAAACCCGCCGCTTGCCCGGGGTTTATACGCCAGCGTTGACCTAGACGAAGAAGTCCCGACAGAATATTACAAGGCCGTCGCAGAGGTTATCAGCTTCGTCTACCGGCTCAAGCACGGCAAGAAATAGCGATATCCACATAGGATAAAAACTACGGTGGCGCGGCAAGTTTGCGTGCGCGGGCGAAAAGCGATTTACAAGCTCTGTCATAAGGTTATAGTTAGTGCACAGCAGCAAGGACATATCGGTTGCATCGTGCTTTTACAATCTGACAGCCATAAACCCGCCATAGCCCCATCGCAAGACCGCCAGACCATGAAAAGTCCGGTTTTGTGGCTTTTGGCGTTGTCGCTTTTTTGTATGACCTATCTTGCGGTGCTTTATTTCGCCGACGCTGAAAGCTTTGAGTCGCAAGCGGCTATATTTTTTCTGATCGCGGTGGCGAGCACATCAAGCGCGGTTTGGCTGCATGCGCGGCAAGTGCGCTTTTGGCAGGAATTGGCAGACAAGAACAAGGTCTTTCTTTCCGCCTTTGAATATGCCCTTGACGCGCAATTCATTCTGGATAGAGACGGCAAAACTTTTGCCTCAAACCTGGCGGCGGGGCATTTTGTGTCCAATAAAAACGAGCCGCTGTTGGCCGGGCTCGACAAAATGATGCTCGAAGACGACCGCGAAGGACGCTATCAGCTTTCGTTGCTGCGTTCCGCCGCCATGGAAGGCAAGGGCGGGGAACTTAATATCCGCACCTATTCGCCTTCGAACTTTAATGCGCGCATGCTGGTTGCGGCCTCGCCGCTTTTGGATTTTCGCGGCATGTCGATCTGGCGCATCGTCGACAACGCGCAGCGCAGCGGCAGCTATCAGGATTTCAGCCCCGAACTCGCGGCGCTGCTTTATGTCGTCAATCAAGTACCGATTGGACTGTTCACCTTGGGCGAAGGCGGTGCCGTACTTGGCGTCAACGATACGATGGCAAAATGGCTAGGACGGACACCGGGCGAGATTATCAGGGACAAAGTAAAAATAGACGATTTTCTTTTGGCTAGCGGCGAAGATGATTTTGGCGGTAAGGCGGGCAAACCTGACGCTAAAGACAGCGGAGCGCCCCAAATAAGGCCGGTGACGTTGAAAGACCGCAATGGTGCAAGTTTCCAGGCCACGCTGGTAAAAGTAAATTTGCAAAAAGGCCCGGCGGAAAAAAGCCAACAGGAAAACCCGATTTTGGGCGGTGGCATCGTATTGCGGCAAATCGACGGCGATATTGCGCTCGAGGGCGCGTTCCGCAGGTCGCGGCTGTTGTTCAAGAGATTCTTCGAGGACGCGCCGGTGGGCATCGTTCTGGTTGATCTTAGCGGACGCATTACCGAGGCCAACCGCTTTTTCCGCAAAATGA
>CAYRVJ010000040.1:0-4469 GCA_964427785.1 uncultured Alphaproteobacteria bacterium
CTGTCGGAAGCGTAAACCGGCTTGCCAACATCGGTCGCGGCAAGGCTTCCGATGCTAAGTTGGACTTTTCCGGCTTCTTTTAAATTGACATTGATCGCAGCCGCAGTGCCGCCTGTGTTATCGGCCTTTTTGCGCGCGAATCCAGCAAAAGAATCGCCGGCCGCCAATAGTCTGCAATGGCCAGAGGCAGCGACCACTCCGACTGCCGCGCCTTCGTAAATAATTGTTGAAGCGATGACGGGCTTGTCGTTTACATCGCCCTCTTCAAAAATAAGCTGTGTGTCTGCTGTTGATGCCATGGTTAAGCTCCTTTCCTATTGGATTTGACAAGGCCCTGGGATTGGGCTTTTTGATATGCTTTGTAAGCCGCGAGGCTGCGGAATTCGCCTTGCAAATCGGCAGAGGCTTTGTATTCCGATTCCCATTTTTCATCGCCGGTCAAGACTTGGTTGTTTTGCTTTATGCCGCCGCTATGGGAAAAAATTTCATCCTTTTCTTCCTGCGACGCTTTCCAGTCGATTAAGGCGGCGTTTGCTTTTGCCAACGACATTCCTTTTTCAATAAAACTTTGCGCAAGCGATTCCGGCGCGCGCAATTTGCGAGCGGCGGCCATAATGCCCAAGCACCGCCCTTGCTCTGCCTTGACTGCGTCCTGATCTTCTTCTTGGGGTTTTTCCGGCGCGGGATCGGCGGGGCTGTTTTCGCCCGTCGCTACCGCTTTCTCCGGCTCGTCTTTAGCCGGCGTGGTATTGGTGTCCATGGACATCTCCTTTGCGATGGGCGTTGCCGCCCTGGTTGATTGGGCAATGTGTTGTGAAAGATCGAATAGGGCATTGCCCAAAGTCCCCATTCGATCCGCAAAACCGGATGCAATCGCTTTTTCGCCGAAAAACAATCCGGCCTCTGTCGCTTTGATTGTATCGAGGCTTATGCCGCGCATTTTTGCGACCGACGAGGTGAATAAGCCGTAAATCCTGTCCACCTCGGCTTGCAGCGCGCTTTTAGCCGAATCACTCAAAGGCTCATGTGGCGATAAATCGTTCTTGCGCGCGCCTGCAAAAACAGCGGTATAAGAAAAGCCTTCTTTTTCGTCGAATTTACTTTGATCCAAATGCACCGCTATGACGCCGACCGATCCGACGCCGCCGGTGCGCGGCAGATAAATTTTTTCGGCGGCGCAGGCAATTGCATAAGCCGAAGAAAATGCCTCTTCGTTGGCAACGGCCCATATTGGCTTTGATTTTCTTGCCTCGAAAATCTGATCTGCAAGATCGAACACACCGCCGGCCTCGCCGCCGGGGCTGTCAATATCCAGCAAGATCGCCTTAATCATCGGGTCGGAAACGGCCTCGGCGAGCTGGCTTTCTATTTGCCCATAACTCATAAGCCCGCTTAGTGCATCCATCCCAGCAGTCCTGCGAACCAAAGTTCCAAGAACAGGGATAATGGCGACGCCATAAGGCGTGACTTCAAAACTGCGGCGCGCCTGTTTCTGCGCCAACTGGATTTTACCGCCCTGCAATCGCGGCTTAATGACGCTTAGAATCGTCTCTAGCTTAGAGTGCGAAATTAAAAGCGGGGTGTTGAATATCCGCGCCGCGATATTGGGTAAATTGTTCATTGGCTGTTCTCTTCCAAGTGATTAGAAATTATCGATTGCGCCGCGCCGCTTTGGGTGACATGGCGCGGATCGGTGTCAAGAACGATGCCCAAATCGTCTAGTTTTTTATTGTCCTCTGAAATTTCCTGCATCAATTGATCCGGGTCGTATCCTTGCCGTGTTATCGCCTCTCTTAGGCTCATTAATCCGCCGCGCACCGCCATTATTTCGGCGGTGATGTCCTTGATCGGATCAACCCATTCATAACGCGGGGCCGTCCATTCTACTTTCGGCTTTGGCCCAGACCATGCGCCGCTTAATTCCGCCAACTGATAAAACCTATTCCATATCGGCCAGCAAAGGCGCGGCACGAGCAGCCGCCAGCGGTACACTTCGCAGCGGTTGCGGAACGGCAGCATACCGCCGCGAATAGAACTGTAACTCGTGCTGCTCAAGTCGCCGGTCAAAAGCTCGTATGGAATTTCAAGCCCGGCGGCGGCGGCCCTTAATTGCGTTATGATAAAATCGTTATAGGTCTGATTTTGCGCTGGCTGTCCAAACGAAACTTCCTCGCCTGGCGCCATGTAATGAATCATCGCCGGCTGAATTTCTTCCAGCCTTTTGCGGTTGCTATCTTGGGTTACCGGCCCAAGGCTTCCCAGTTCATTCGATCCTTGAATAAAAATTCCGAAGCAAGCTTCTATTCTTTTGCGCAACAATTCGGCATCATCATAATCCTGCAGTTCTTTCATTTTTAAAAGAACTCTCGCAAGCAAGCTTACGCCGCGCGTTTGGCCTGGTCTTTCCCTTAAGAAAAGATGGATTATATCGTCCGCATCCACTCTCTTGCTGACCATCGCTTCGTTTCGCCGGATATATTGCGCACCGGGATGCTCCGGGAAAAGCCAGTAAGCAGCTCTGCGGCCCAGCTGGTCGAATTCGATACCATTGGCGATAATGTTGCCGTTTTTTAGCCTTTCATTCTTGCGGCTGTCGATATAGTCCGCCTCTAAGACCTGCAATTGCAACGGAACGGGAAATCCGTCCTCCATCCGCCTTGTGCGCATGCGAATAATCACTTCGCCCGATTCGATCATGCTGCGCTTGACAAGCGCCTGAATTCCGACGAAATCGTCCATACCGTCAGCGTCGCATCGGCCAGTCCAATCTTTCCATAAGGAATTCAGGTTTTCGTCGCCGATCCGTGGCGTGATTCCGGTAGAAACAACATGATCCACAATCACCGAAACGCCTTTTGCGGCATAGGGGTTATTTCGTAGAACATCCCGCGCGCGGTCACGCAGAATATCAATGTCCCAAACCAAATCGGAATCCGCCGATCCGCTTGCAGGATTCCAATTTTCTGTGCGCCGATCCCGGCGCGCCGCGTCATACCCGCCACGTCCTGTGTGCCGCGACATGATTTTATAGGCGGATCGCGCGCGCAGCCGTCGCAGCGCCCATTCGGGGTTGATCGCGTGAATCCCCCGTTCCAGCCAATTTTGTTGCATGGCTTCTAACCTTTGCTAAAAGTCGCGTAGCTGTAACGCGGCGGCGAGGAGGGGTTTAGCGACCTTCGTATTTCGTCGATCCTGCCCTTCAAATCGTCGCGGCTGTTATAAGTAATCCTCTTGCCGTCATATTCTACGGTCAGAACGCCGCTGGCATAGGCCGCTTCCAGGGCATCAAGCTGTGATTGGGTATAAGACATCAGTTTTTAAGCCAGCCTTTCCTGTTTCCTATCCATGAATTCTGTTTCGGCGATTGCTGCCGATGCTGCTGATCGTTCGTCACGGGTCTTTGATCGCTTCCGGCTTGCATCGCCGCAATTCTGTCGAGTCCACATGCGATCGCAGCCGCGCGGGCATATACCCGGCAGTCCAAAACTTCGTTGCGCATCCCTCCGGGAAGTGTCCATTCCATGCGCGGAACGCCGCGCACGACTTTTTGCACAAGCCGCTCCGAAGTCAGCTGCTTAAAATATTCCGGCGCATGCTTTGGGAAGTGGCAATAACATGGCGGGAATGACCCGTCCGGCTCTACTTCCAGACGCAAATGTCCGTACAATTCGCTTTTTAATTGGCTTACCGCCAACGGCCAGACTTTTATTCCAAACTTTGCTTTTTTGCCGATCAAGGTTACATCGACCGCTTCAGGCGCGCCTAGCACCATGCCGCCGCGCTGAACGCCCTTGATAACCATCACCTTTTCGGCAGGCTGCTGCCTTGCCCAGGCATAAACTTCGGTTGTGGCAAAACCCGAATCAATCGCCATACGGTTGACATGAAAAACTTCGCCATGCGCGCTGATAAATTCGCGGTTAAGCTGCTCTGTCAGTTTTTTCCAAACATCCGGCCTTGCCGTGTCGCCGTCAAGAACGACATAATCAAGCGACCAATTTTGTTTGTCTGCGGCCCAGGAAACAAATTCCAATTCGATCCGGTCGCGCTGCACGTCGACGCCAGCCGTCACCATCAAGGCTTCGTCCGGCATCCGGCCTATCGGATAATCTTCCCGACGGCTATATAACCTCTCCCATTCCGGCGATTCGCCGCGAGGCTGCCAGACTTCGCCTAAAACCGTGTTTATGAAAATCTTTAAAAGCCGTTCGTCTTTCTGTGCTTTCAACCAGTCGCCAGCAAGCTTGCCCCAGCCATACCAGCCGACCGGGGAATATAGGCCGGATAAATGAAAGCCGACGATTTCGGCATCGGGATTTTTTGCTACCCAATCGCCGTGTTCCAGCATTTGCGTTTTATGTTCTTCGCCGATTGCCTTTCCGCAATCAATGCAATGGTACTTTGCCAGTTCCGGTTTGCCTTCGGGCCAGCGCAGTTGCTTAAATTCAAGCTGCTGTTTCACGCCGCAA
>CAYRVJ010000040.1:4479-11102 GCA_964427785.1 uncultured Alphaproteobacteria bacterium
GAACATGATAATATTCCTGGGTCGAATTCTCAAATTCACGCGCTATCCGGCTTAACCCCGCCACATTCGGCGTCGAGGTAATAAATATCTTCCGGCGCGGGAAAGTGTCCGTCCTTTTTATTGCAAGGTGGATCGGGTCGCCCTCTCCGTCGACATCACCTGGGTAGGCGTCGACTTCGTCCAAAAACAAATACCTTACCGGCATAGACCGCAAACCGGCCGCGCTATTCGCGCCAGCCATAATCAGAACGCCGCCTTCAAATTCTTTCATTTGAACGGTGTTGCCGGAATCGCGCTCTCTTGGGTCTTTGACCTTATGCCGCAACCTTGGGCTTTCTTCAATCAGCGGCGTAATACGCTGCTTGCTGTACCTCTTGGCCATATCCAGCGTCGGCTGAACAACCAAGATTGGCCCCGGTGCTTGATCTATAATATTACCGATCCAGTTGTTACCGGTTTCTGTTTTTCCTATCTGCGCGCCGGCCATGAAAACGACCCGTTGCACCGGATCGGTCGGCGACAGCTTTTGCATGATCTTGCGTAAATATGGTGTTCTTTTCGTTCGCCACTTGCCAGGCTCGCTGCTGCCCTTTTGCGACAAGTGGCGGAATTGATCCGCCCACTGGTCGACGGTTAATCTCAAATCTGGCTTGTACCCAGCCGACCAGGCATCACGCGCCACCCCCCGATCCTTCTCTTCCTGGTTCGCCGACAGAAAGTTCTTCGAGATGGTCATTTATCATTTTTTCCAAAGCCACCATAAGCTTGGTCGGGTCTACATTTAAGGCGGCTGCTATTTCAGGCCCGACCCTGGTTGGCAAATTAAGCCAAGAATCTCTGGCTATTCTGGCAAGATTAAAAACTTCTTTTTTGACCGTATCTCGGTCTACAAGCTTGCCGATTTTTTCCTGATAATCAGTCCAGTGCTTTAGGGCCAGCGCGTTTTCCTTTACGCGTTCGGCGTCTTTCTTGCTGGCATGTCCGGTTTCGAGCCGGAAAAGGCTTTCGGTTAATTCCTGATCGTCGTCGGAATCAACCGCATCTTCGGCTTCTTCGTCAATATCTTCCGCGATTTTTCTATGGTTGACACTCTTGTCAATCTGGTTGACGCCGCCGGTTGACACAGAGGTCTTTTTTTTAATGACCGGATTTTCCTTAATTCCGCCCATGCCAAAATCGCTAAGCTTTCGGTCTGATTTTTCGGGGTTAATTCCTTCCCCGTCCATAACCAGCAACCCAAGCTTTTTCCACTTATATACGGCTTGGCGACTTACTCCGTGACGCCGCGCATATTCTGATTGTGTAAGCATTTTTTCATTGGTTTTTAAAATTAAATAACCCTGTTTTTCTGTTCTGTTTTAGGTGGCGATTTTGCTTAATCCTATAACCCATTGATAGTAAACAAACTTTTTGCCTCTACCGCTAAAAATGTCCCGCGACTTTGCACCCCGCATATGTTTGGCTGGGGAAGGACCCGCGATGCTAACCAAAAGAAAACGCGCCGGGCGGGTTTCACCGGGCGCGTAATTCTTCGCATCATAGAAAAAAATATGGCGAATTTTGTTCAAAGTGTCCAGACAAAAAAGCAAAAAAATAAATTATTTTTTTCTGCGAGGAAAAATGCCGTCACGGATATTCAAAGCCGAAGAGATTCTGACACAAGCGAAGCTGTATTTGTTGTGCGCGCTTGTGCGAGATATACCCAATTCGGTGCATATTCTTTTCCACTTGACCCCTGCGGCACGCAGCCAAAGTATCTTCCTTTCGTCGAACTCAAGCCACTGCGTCCATTCAATCACTTGATCCAGCCGATCGATCGCGCGTGCGCTTGGCCGTATGCGGTTAAGAACAATATCATTCCAGCCATAAGCATCCCACACCTCTTGCACGAAATCGGGCCAGTTAGACAAGCAGCCTTGCACGCCCACGGGAGGCAGGTTAAGCAAAGTTTGTGCCGCTTCCTCAAACCAATCGGCAACTTCATCCGCCGTCCACTCTTTCAATTCCGATTCTCTTTTAACAACCGCCAGCATTGTGACCCCCATCGCCTAAAGATTGCACCTGATTCGCAAGACGCTTAAGCAGCAATACATCGTTTCTGTAGGCCGATACTGCGTCATTGGCCAGTTTCAGAATCTTTCCGGGCCTAGGAAAGAAATCGGATTTGGAATCTCTGCGGTATTTGTTGCAGGCGCGCGCGATAGCCCATGCCGGCAGCTCTGCAAGGTCTAAACAATAATCCTCTATCAGCATCCTGTTTTGCTCTTCGCTGCGGCCAGGCGGCCAGTAATGCAGCATCAACCTTGACAGCATGATGATAATCTCTTCGCGCCGCGCCGGAATAAGGGCGCGGTTGTAACTATCTTGGGTTAGTTTTATCTGCGCTAGAATTGCTGGCCGTGCCTCTTGCGGAACGATCCTCTCCAGCGTATCTGGCCGCAGATTCGTCAAGGAGGCTATGCGCGGCGGCAAGAAAGGAATTATGGGCGGCTGAATGGGAATTGTTTGTGGGGTTTTTTGAATAGTTTCTAGCATGGATTTGACCCTTGGAAAGATGATTGGAAATGCAGGCTTCGATAAAAGAAATCGGCTCGGACGCGGCTTCGGCCTCTGCCGCGGCTAAGATGTTCAGCATCGCGGCGTCGCCCACGGTCTTGCGCCATTTTCCCAAGAGCGATCCGGCGTGCTTTTCGCTGCAGCCGTTCGCAATCAAGTACCGCTTACCGACGGCCCAAAGCTGTTTTTTCAAATCAATCGGCGTTTGAACGCCCTCGCTTCCCGAAGATTGATTTGGGGGATGTTCTTTTTCGCAAGCGGGCTTGCCCGCAGATAATCCGTTAGGATTATCTGAATATTGGTTAGTTAAAACTGGTAGGTTAGTCGGAACGTCATTCCCCTCACCACCGGAACCTAATTCCCCTCTGGGGGGAATCACATTCCCCTCATCGCCGTTTGCGAGGGGAATTGTATTCCCCTCATTTGGGTTATGGTGATCGACCGAAATACCATTACTGGTAGAGAGGGGAACTGTATTCCCCTCATCACCGGCGACCTGTTTCAGCGCCGCTTCATTTGGAAATGCGGGATGGTAAATGTTGGAATTCCACTCCGATCCTTTCAGGCGGCGCTTGCTTTTGACAAGCCAACCGGATTCTATGGCCTTGTTTATTTGCACCCGAACCGCGCGCTCAGTAAGCCCGGAATATTTTGCGATGCGATCTAAAGACGGGTAGCATCCCTGCCCGAAATTATTCATATGCGTCGCTAAAACCAGCAGCACCAGCCGCGTCGTTGGGGAAAGATCGCTTTCCATGATGGATTCTTCCCAACTCCAAACGCGCTTCTTTCCGTCCTGCTTTTGCTCTGTTGCCATATTATTACCCCTATTTCGGTGGAATTTTTTGATTGTCGCGCGAATAAACGCCGGGGTAGAAAATCGGCTCGGCGCCTCTGCGCGATCTTTTATCGTTCGCCATTTTTATGATTTGCTGGATGGTATAAACCCTACCATCCATCACATATAGTTGCCTTTCCGGCATCCATTGCGGCCGCCCGCCAAATTCCCTGACAGCGTCCTTAAGCGGCGATTCGCTTATGGGGTCTATCATTTCTTTTGCGATCGCTTCCGGCACAGGGCGGATTTTTTTTCTGTAAATTCGCGGCAAATTATCCCCCTTCGCCGACAAAAGACACGCGGATGTCCATGCCTAGAATGTCGCTATATAATTTTCTAACCTGCAGAAAAACAACCTGCCCGTCGTCCTTGATTAAAACGCCGTTCAGAATGTCCAAGGCGGTTTTGGCGTAATTGTCGGCATCCGGCCTAGTCGCCGGGAATATCGACCCGTCCAGGGCGAGCGAACGCTTTTTCTTGCTAAAGCTTTTCGGGATCGGGATATAAACATCGACCCAAACCATGCAAGGATTATCGGATATTTTATTTCTGCCCATGGCGAATCGCGCCAGCTTTTTGGCTGTTTCCATGTAACGTCGCGCTTTTGGCGGCATGTATGTCCAAATTTTGCCGTTTTTTGCGGCGGCGCGGTTGCGCGGCAAGGCCAGCGGAACGCCCGGGATGGTGAATTCGACCAAGTTGCGGATTTTTCCTATCGCCATTCGCGCCATACCTCCACCTTGTCGACCGTCGGCAACGCATTGGCGACCGCGCTTTTTTCTTGCATTTGCTGGGCCGTCAAATTCGTGCAAATTTCAGACCGGCCGCTTTGATATTTTATTTCCATGGAAAATCGGACTTTGGTTGCTTTCTTCATCGCGCGGCCTTGTTTTTCTCTCTTTGGAATTTATAAATTTTGGAAAAGATCGATTTGCAAAGACGCTTTGGGCGGAGGTGCTTGGGATGCCGCCTTGGAATTTTGTTTATTGCGTTTTTTACGCGGCGCAGGTTTTTTCTTTGGCATATGCGGCGCGGCATCGGCCAGGCGGTAAATATTGGCTTTCAGATTCACGTCGCGGCCGCATTTTTCCAAAACTCCGTAATTCTGCAATTCGGTGATCCGGCCGGACACGGTATGCACCGGCACGCGCAAATGCGCAGCGATGTCGCGCAGGCTGGCGCGCCCCAACCGGGCAAAGGCAGTCATCACCGCGCGTTGCCGCGCGCCCAGGTTTGGCAAAACATCTTCATACCAATTTTGGCGCGATGTCGCGGCGACGGTCATAAGGCTGTAATCGCGATTGGGTTAATAAAAATTGTCATGGGCGGAACTACCGGAAAGGCAGGGCTTGACTATGGTTTACAAAAAGGATAAAAACGATTATTTAACGGATGCGTTAGGTCATGATGAATGTGTCTCCGGCTGCGGGGAGTTGCTTATTTTCTGAAGAAAAAAATCTTGTGGTTCGAGAGAAATCCCCTTCTTTTCAGCGAGCTGCAAAAGTTCTGCCATGCGCCGTGATGGAATTATTCCGCGTTTTTTCCATCCTTGCACAGTTGTTATATTCTTATGATTCAATGCTTTAGCAAGCGCGGTTAGGCCACCAAATTTATTTATGATTTTTTCTGAAACCGATTCCATACGCATATTTTACGCTTAGAGCGTATATTTGTCAACGTAGAAAACGTATACGCGCTCGGCGTAAAAAAGCCAATGATTTCAATACCAAAAAAACTAAAAGAACTAAGAGAGCGGACAAACCTATCAATGGCTGAGCTTGCTAAAGCTTTAGGAATGAAAGGGGCATCTAGCTATCAGCGCTACGAATCCGAAGATCTTTTTCAAAAAAAGGTTTTACCTCTGGATATGGCCCAACGCCTTGCGGATATTTTTTCTAAGCACGGGATAGATAAGGCAGAGGTTTTAGAGTTGGCTGGGCTAAAGTCTGATGCCCCGCCCACACTTCGGACAAACTCCCTGTCCGAAGCCCATAAAAGCGAATTTCATTTTCCGCTGCCGGCATCCAAAGACTTGCCGATATACGGCATGGCGGAAGCGAATAGCAGCAAAGAATTCGCAAGCTTTACCCTGGGGCAAAGCCCCATCGCCATGGCCGAACGCCCGCCGCAGCTTGCGGGGGTAAACGGCGCTTTTGCCGTCTATATCGTCGGCGATTCCATGTATCCGCGCTATAAAAGCGGCGAGACGGTCTATATCAACCCGCATCTGGCGTACCGCGCCGGTGACGATGTCCTGATCGAACTGCGGGATAAAAGCATCATGGTGAAGGAGCTAGTGCGCGAGGACAAGGATCACTGGGTTTTCCAGCAATTCAACCCGCGCAAGGAAATGAAAATCAAAAAAGCCGACATCGCCAAAATCAGCCGGGTTACGGGCGCGAGCGGGGTTTAAACATTAAAATGTGTATCCGCTACCCTAAATACGCCATTTTTTTGTACTATATTGATTAATAATAGACAATACGATCAACATGATATAAAAAAACGGCAGAAAGAGGTTGGTTAAATGGCCATCAAGAAAATTGATGAAAGTGCAGAAAATCTCCGAATAGAAATAAACAACGGGGATTTCAACGCCTTAAATGAAATCATAAAAAAGTGGAAGTTCAAAGACAAGGAAAGCGCACTCCGCTTTGCCATAGCTATTTTGTCGGTAACGGAAAACGGCACTTTGTGCAAAGAAGACAAATCCACAGGAGCGCGAGGATTGCTGCAGCCAACCGAAGGTTTAACCAACGAGTAAATTTTGATGACAGCGACGCCTAACCACAGCAATCAAAATGACTTTGACACAAAAGACCTTGTAAGAATTGTTAGTGATCAAAACAAAGATATTCAAGGCTTATCCTCTAGAATAAAAGCCCTGGAAGACAAATTTGGAACACATGAATGTATTGCTGACACACTATGTGTTACTGTAGAAAAAGCAGCTAAAATGCAGAGCATGTTATCAGAAGCCTTTATCAAACAGCTAAAATCTGACGATAGAATTAAAAATGCCGTACTGGATCTGGTAGATAAGGCGGATCGCAAATATCTAGTGTTAGCCTTAAAGCGATTTGGGCTTTGGATATACGGTTTATTAATGCTTGTAGTAGGATTGCTTATTCAAGCAGCCATAGCTCATTTTACTGGCCAAGGTCAGTAATTATTTACTTTTTTCTTAACTCCCACCGCACTTTTACCGAAACCGCGTTTTCCACTTCCC
>CAYRVJ010000041.1:0-9468 GCA_964427785.1 uncultured Alphaproteobacteria bacterium
ATATGAACAAAACATTGCGCAGCTTATTGATTCTGCTGATTGGGTTCGCCATGGGTTTTACAGCATCGCAGTTCCTTCCCCAAAAAACGGCTTCGCCCGACCAAACCATGCATGCCGCCGAGAAATCCGCCGCGCCGCACACCAACGCCGTATGCCTTTCAGTAGTCCAGCACGCCTTGGGAGTCGCAACAAAAGGGAATTTCTTGTCCGAGACCGATTGCACGGGTGAAAAAATAGGATCGGCTTGGCTGTTGCCGTCCTCAACCGACACCGATGCCGTCTCTTTGCGGGCTGATGTGATTGTTCCCGTCGATTCCTGGCAACCGGAAAACGTGACATCTTTTATGATACCTCAATTGGCGCATTCAGCCTCGTTTTCTCAGGCTAAAGAAAGCCAAACCAACGCCGATTCAGCTGCGATGCTTTGTAAAAAAACTTCCCTTGCTTTAAAGCTTGGGCTTAAAGGAAATTCCGTGCCGGTGTCTGATCAAATCAACCAACTTCGCCAGAACAGTCAAAGGGTATTGAATGTCTTTGCCGCCAGCCTCGATTTATCTTCGGCAGGAAATATCCCCAATCAGATTGAAACTCTTATCAGTAATTTTTCCGGCTTCCGGAAAAAATTTGGCGATTATGCGATAGGCTCGATCTACAACAGCCATGACCAAACAATGCTGGCTTATGTGCTGACGGATGACCGCAATAAATGCCAAAGCATATTCCAAGACGAATTTTTCCAGTCCCTAATAAAATCCTTACCATTGTTGCCGAAAAAGCCCACTCAAAAGATGACTTTGGTGTGCGATCAAGAAATAACACAAACATTTGGTGTTTCGGCCGCCGGACAATATGGCGACCCATGCGTAACAAGCCTTTTGTCCTTGCGCATTACGGGCAGCAAAGGCCTGTCCTATGCGGTGACAGCGCAGTAATACATGCGGGTGCATTACCTGGTTTTTTGCCTAAGAATATCCGCTGTTTAGAGCTTTGTTAACGTAAAAACGGTATGCTGTTGTCTTGCCTTTTTGGACATAGCCATGCGATTCCTGTACATACAGCGCTTTTTCTTGCCTTTGATAATTTTCCTGATCGGAATTGGGATCACGGGATTGCTTTCATGGCAGAATTATCAAAGCGGCTTGAACGAACAAAAGCAGCAACTGGAAAAAAAAGCCAATCTGGCGATCGGAAACATCAAAGGTCGTCTTGACGTCTATCAGGGCGTCGCCAACTCGATCGCCGCATTCTTCGGATCAAGCAGCTTTGTCACCAAAGAGGAGTGGAACGGATACCTAGATACGCTCGACATAGCCAATAATTACCCCGGGATTTTGGCGGTCAATTTTATCGAGCCGCTGTCCAATGCCAATATGGCCGATTTTTTAAAAAGGAATATCGCTAATTACCCCAAATTCGAAATATTCCCACAAGGCTGGCGCGAAGAATATTGTGTTGTAACGTATGAAAAGCGCCTTCGCTGGTCGAACTTCACGCTTGGGCTTGACCGTTGCCGCAACCAAGCTTCGGAATCGGCGCTAAGGCGAGCGGCGACAACAGGAAAGGCGGCTTTAACTTTGGGGAATGTCCTACAACGCGACCTTGAATCTGCCGACAGTATTTTATATTTTCCAAGCTTCAAGAACAATTTCACCGATAAAAAGCCGGAGCTGTTGGGCTGGGTAGGATTGGTGCTGGGTTACGATAGAATTTTCTCTCATATTGTACCAAACGACCCGACTTTTGATTTCGAAGTTTTTTCAAGCTTGCCGGACATGCCTATAGACAGCAGGAAGCTGATTTTCGATCTCGATGGCCATATCCAGGCGCTCAACCAAATGGTCTTGCTTGAACAAAAAGAAGATGAGATTTACAGAAACCGCATTCTTACCTCTCATAACATAGATTTTGCCGGGCAAAACTGGCATTTGCGCTTTAGTGCCGAACGACTTTTTAATTCTGGTTTCATCATCGCGCTTTTTTCAGGCTTTTGCATCAGCGGTCTTTTGGCCCTGGTTATTTTTTCTTTAAGCCGGACCAAGGAAAAAGCGGCGCACTTGGCGCAGATAATGACCGATAACATCCGTCAAGGCGAAGAACGCACCAAAACCTTAATGGGCTTTTTACCTGTCGGCATTTATCATACCGACAGCACCGGCGCAGTCAGCTATGCGAACCACAAATGGCTAGAAATTATTGGCATTCAGCACCTTCACCAAGCAGGCCAATGGATTGACAGGATTCACTCCAACGATAGGGATCTTTTTCTCGAGTATTGGAATAGCTGTGTTACAAAAGGAGAGCCACTTTCGTATGATTTCCGCATCCTGCATGCCGAGAAAGGCTTTCTATGGGCCAGGAGCAATGCGCGGCCAATCTTTGATCCAGAAGGAAAGGTCGAGGGCTATATCGGCGTTCTGATCGACATTTCGGGGGAACAGGACCTCAAAGATACGAAATTAAGGCTGGAGCTTGCCATAAGCGGAACCAACGACGGGCTTTGGGATTGGGATATTGCGGGAGATAAGATTTATTTCGCGCCGCGCTGGAAAGAACAATTGGGATATAAAGATCATGAGCTGGAAAATACCTTGCAGATGGCAGAGAATCTTCTTCACCCTGACGATCGCGACAGGGTTGCAAAAAAAATAGAACAACATCTTCAGGGGCAACTGGATGTGTTCGAGGATAAACAGCGCCTAAGGCACAAAAACGGCCAATGGCGCTGGTTCTTGACAAGGGCGAAGTGCGCACGCGACGAGAACGGCAATCCTATCCGCCTTGTAGGATTCAATACCGACATCACCGACGCGAAACAGCAAGCGGAAGAATTGCAGCACGCAAAAGAGCTGGCCGACAACGCATCAAAGGTTAAATCCGAATTTTTGGCTACGATGAGTCACGAAATCAGGACGCCGATGAACGGAATTATAGGGATGGCGGATATCTTAATGGATACGGAATTATCTGTAGACCAAAGAAACTATGTCGACACGTTCAAGCACTCCGCACAAACACTGCTGACCATCATCAATGATATTCTGGATTACTCTAAACTAGAGGAGCATAAACTACAGCTGGAGATAATCCCGTGCAATATTCGCGCTACACTTGAAAGCGTGACCGCCTTGCTTTTGGGGCCAGCAAAAAACAAGGGCTTGCATCTGATCTGTAAGATAGATTCCAATGTTCCGGAAATGGCGTTGTGCGATCCCAACCGGATAAAGCAAGTTCTTTTCAACCTGATCGGCAATGCACTAAAGTTCACCGACAAGGGCGAAGTGATTGTCCAAGTATCGAAAGCCGAAGAAAACAGCCATGAAAATCGGCTGCGTTTTGAAGTCACCGATACGGGCATAGGCATACCCGAAGAATTCAGGCGCGATCTATTTACCCGATTTTCGCAATCCGACAGTTCTATCAGCAGAAAATACGGCGGCAGCGGCCTTGGATTATCAATCTGCAAACAACTCGTCGAGCTGATGGGCGGGACAATAGGAGTACATAGCACGCCCGGCAAGGGAAGCCGTTTTTGGTTCGAAATATTGTATGAGCCAGTTTCCCGCTATGACGTTATTAATACTGCGTCATCCAATGATGCTGGCTCACCCACGCATCACCAAGCCGCAGCGCCAGAAAACGGGCTGCAACATGTGCTCGTGGCCGAAGACAATAAAGTCAATCAAATGGTTATTTCGGCTATGCTCAAAAAATGCGGCTACACCGCAGACATAGTGCATAACGGCGCCGAAGCGGTTAATGCCGTCCAACAGAAATCTTATGATATGGTATTGATGGATATACAAATGCCGGAAATGGATGGCGTTACCGCCGCCAAAAAAATCCGCGCCTTGGGCGGCGATTATGCCATGATTCCCATTCTGGCGCTGACCGCAAATGCTATGGCGCAAGACCGTGATAGCTATCTAGCCGCCGGCATGAATGATTGTGTTACAAAACCAATCATTCTAGAAACTCTTATGGATTGCATCCAAAGGCATAGCAGGAAAGAATCTAAGACCGGTAAAAAAGTCTTACGCCCCGCAGGATTCTAAGAATGAAGGAAGCCTGACGGCAATGGTGCCCAGGGCCGGGATTGAACCAGCGACACGCGGATTTTCAGTCCGCTGCTCTACCACTGAGCTACCTGGGCTTGACCTATACAGATGATCAAAAAAATTAAGGATATTTGTTGTATTTCGTAACCATTGTTTTGGCAACAACAAAAATTCCGCCCATCCTGCATAAAACTGCTTTTCCTAGGATTATGTGTATATTAATTACGTCATATGATAATTATTAAGCATTAATGTTCGTTTTTTTCTTTTTTGGTTTTATTTAGTTGCGTATCATTTGGGCAGACTCCCTGCATGCCTCAAGAGATATGTCGCAATGAGCAGTTTTCCGGCTTTTCCTCTTGCCACGCCGCACGCCCCTGCCCCCATCCTTAGGCTGGTTCGCGGCGACGAGCCGGAAACCATTTCTATCAGTGCGCTTTCATCCGTCTATGAGACCTTAGCTAGAATGGTTCGGGCCAGCTACGGGCCAAAATGCGTCAGTCAAAAATTCCTGGCAGCTGCTTATAGCATCGAGATTTGCAGGCTTAAGGATCAAAAGGGATTGCAAGTGGCCCTGCAAAAAGCGGGGGAGATTTTTTCCAGCACGCATAGTGGTTCGGACAAACCTTGCGCAAAATTATTTTGGGCTTTTATTCTTAGCGATTTAATTTTATGCCAAGAAAACGTTGATGGGGGATCTGTCAAAGCCTGCCCCGCCCGCAGCCAGGCTTATCGCGGCATTGCAAATGCATTGCTTTATCTATCTTTTTCACATCGCATTCAGACCGGACCACAAGCCGGAGAATACAACCACCTAGCCATCAATTTTCTGTACATAGACCTAGATCGCGGCGATTTTGAAAGCTATATCGCACGCAACGCAAGCATGCGGAAAATGATCAAGCACTCTATCGGCCAACTAGCAGAGCATCAAGCGCGCAGCATTCTGCTGCCTGGAAGATTTTCCGGATTTGCCGAAGATGAAATCGGACTTTCCATGGACCCAATACTGCACAATCTTTCTATGCAAGAAGCAGAAAGAATGTTTTATGCGGCTAAGAAATCATGGCAAAAAGACCGCGGCATCGACGGCAATGCCGCTTGGATTGCCTATTGCCGATTGAAGGAACATATAGCTCAAAGAATCTGCGCAGAGCTGCCTTATGAAAGCTTGCCCGGAAGACATGCCGCTATCATCCGGGCGCAGCTAGAATCTTATCGGCAGATTTAATTCTATAAGCCGGAGCCGGAAACCGATGGAGCCTGGGCATCCGCAGTTTCATCGGTTATTAAATTGACGGCCGGCGGCATTTCTGGGTCTTCCATGTCCATCGATTGTCTTCTTCTGTTCCAAATCATCTCTGCCAGCTTTTTATTGGCCCGCGTTTCACATTCTTCGGCGCTGTAAGGCTGCATGAAGATATTGGTGACAATCTTGCCTGGGGCGTAATTGTATGGCCTTGGGGCAAGCTCCCTTTCTTGCGCCACCAGCAAGGCAAGATTGCTTTGCAGGCGGAAAATATTGAAAATTCCCCATTCGGTTTTATCCGAAAAAAGCGGTCTGGCCAGGAAGCTGATCCGGGCATTGCCATTTGCCGCTACTTTCATTTCCGCGTTGATTACCGGCATTTTTTTGATTAGTTCAGAAAGGGGCATTTTAAGCGACTCAATCGCCTTTTCTTCAATTTCCTGGACATTGCCCGTATTGTTTTGCAGCTGCTGTCCTGCTTCTAGGATAATTCCTCCCAAAGTCACCCTCAATGTGCGGCATTGCTGCGCCCGAATTACATTGTGATAGGGCGAGTTCTCGTCCGAATACTGGATTTCCGCTACTGCCAGTATTTGGCAAGCGTCAGCGGCAATATTGTTATATTCAAAGAAACTGGGTTTCATGATGTATAGCGAACCTATTGTTTATGATTTTTAGGCCTTGAGCAGGAAAATTACAACCGAATCGCGAAGAATTGAAGCATTTATCCGCTAAGGATCACAGATAAAGATTGAGGACACACAAGGGTAGCATTATAATCACTCCATGCTACCGCCTTGGCTGTAAAATGCCAAGCCAATTAACCGATCGGGGGGTATGTATGACTTTTGGCGAGATTTTGTTTTATACGGCCGTCTATGGCCTTGTGATCGTTGCCGGCGGACTTGCCGCAAAAAGGGTCAACAGCAAAAAAGTTCCGCTTCCTGCATTGCCTGCTGCCAATCAAAATTATGAGCGTCCTCAAATCGGCTCTGGCGTGGGGGCACAAATCCCCAGCAGCAGATATGTCAGCCTTTCGAGCAACCGGCGAAAAGCATCTTAGAAAATCGTCAGCGATCGGATTCCTCCGCGATAGATTTGTCGGGCGGCTGTTCGTCGGTTGCGACGACATAAGATTCGTTAAGCCATTTTCCAAGATCTATTTCTGCACATCGTAAGCTGCAAAAAGGCCTATATTGTTGCGATTGCGCTTTTTTGCAGATAGGGCAGCTTCCCGTTTTGTTACTTATCATCCTGCATCATATCCGTTCGCTTTTAGATGTTTTTACATCGCGCCAGTCCCGCAGCGGCTGGCCTTTGTGCGATCTGATCACTTCTAACAGTCCCGATTTAGTGAAACCCATAAACCTCCCTGGATTGTCATCATACGCACTGGCCGCCATCAACCCGGATAGCACCGCTTTCTGATATTGCCTTTTTTCCATCTTGAGCAAATCGATTAAAATTATTCCGCCCAAATTGCGCAAGGCGATTTGACGCGCCAATTCCCCGGTCAATGCCTTGTTTAGGTTTGTAAAATTTCCATGCCCGCCGCCAACATTCACGTCGATAACGCTAAGCGCTTCAAGCTTTTCAAAAACAAGATTCATGCCGTTCGGCAAATGATATTGTTTTTGCAAGGCTGCATCCCACTGATCAATTATATCATTGTTGGCGAATATATCCCCCTTCTCGCGCGGCAGAGAAATCGACGAAGAGATATCCGGCATTAAATCTTCGGCAAGATCCGTCAATTCCCGCCTTAGATGGATATCAGATACAAATATTTTTCCAACTTCCGCTGTATTTTCCAGCAAGCTTTGAATCGCCCCCGGCGCAGCCTTTGCAAGGCCTAAAGGCGCATCGGCGCATTTTTGTTCGATATATTTTAGGATATCTCTTTGTGCAACCGCCATGTCCAATAGGGCCGCTTCGGGAATTAGCAAGGCCGGCTCTCGGACGTTTCCGCGCCACCCTGTCGCATGAAGCTTGGAAAGAAGCTGTTTGTGCCGGCTCGATTGAGCGCGCTCAGAACCAGAACTGGTGCCGCGAATACAATCCAAATACCGCGAAGAAATTTTTATGGAAATATCCAGTTTGGGTCCTTTGTCCCCACTGCCGGGCCGCTTGATTTGAACTAGCAGCTTTTTGCCTTCGGAAGCTTCGCGGGAATTTGCGGATAAAAACCCTATTTCTCCGTTGCCAATATCGACTAGGGCTTGTTTTTCCCCAAGCCGCTTGATGACCCTTCCGAAAAAAATGTCCCCTTCTTGCCCTCGGCCTTCCGATTCCACCGTTTGCAAGCTTGGTGATTTTTGTACCAATCCACGCCAAAGAGCGCCGTTATAGCACAGAGCGGCAGCATATCCGCGTTCTGAACGGTCTATGTATATTTCAGCCCGCGCGGGGCGAGTTTGGCTCATGATGGATATATCCTGCGGAACACAGCATAGTATATGTAAGCGCTAAGGGCAAACCTACGACATTAAAATAGCAGCCGTTGATTCTTTTGACAAAACTGCCGGCAAAGCCCTGGATCGCATACCCGCCCGCCTTTCCTTTCCATTCTTCGCTGGCGATATAGCGCTCAATGTCGGCGCTATTCAAAGATTTAAACTTAACTATGGTCATTTCTTGTTTTGTCGCCATGCAAGCCCCGTTTTTAAAAAGGCTTACCGCCGAATAAACCCGGTGGTTCCGTGCAGAAAGCAACTCAAGGCATTGCTGTGCTTGCCGGGCAGTTTCAGCCTTAGGCAATATGCGTCTGCCAGCAGCAACGGCAGTGTCTGCTGCCAAGACATATTCATGCGGAAACGAAGAAGCCACCTTTTCCGCCTTTTGCCGGGCCAGGCGCAAAACATATCGGTGGGGCGACTCACCTTTCTGCGGCGTTTCATCCACATCCGCCGGGTGTACAATATCAGGAACTATTCCTATTTGCCCGAGCAGTTGCAAACGGCGCGGGCTAGAGGACGCGAGTATCAGCATTTGGCCATCTTCTGTTTGCGGGTGGGGGTAAAAGCTTATATGGTGGAAATAGGGACATTCTATGACGACGGATAAAATTAAAGAAGATAAAAAAGCAACGCTCAATCCAAACTGGAATTGGCCGCTAATCGGCTATGTGTGCGGGGTTATTGTCAGTTTTTGTGTCATGGTGGTGGGATTTTATTTTTTTGCCAGCTCTTATACCGATAAAGATTATGCGCATCGCATGCGGGTAACCCTGCATAATAATATGATCTCCTTGTCTTCCCTGGCCCATGACGCCGACCGTGACGGCACATTGGAACCGCCGCGTCCCGCACCAGGTAACAATGGGCTATCTCCAGCGCATTTAATACCGCAACATGTAAATATTCTTAGAAAAAACGATAAAGGCATCTATTTCTTATTCTGTACCTGGGACTTTGGCGCGGTGCAAAGCCCTGCCAATTACAATGTTAAAAACCTGGCTGATTTTCAAAATTCCGTCGTAATGGCTTTGATCGATACCGGCCCAAACAGCAAGCACGAGACAAGCTGCGAAGACGCCTTTTTAAGCGCCGTCAAAAAAGATGATATTGTTCTAACAATGACTTATGCCGAACTTGAGAGGAGTGTGGGGTCAATTCAGCCGATCGCGGGAAAACAGGAAAGATGCGCTTTTGGGCAGGTTTACGTATGGAACAATATATACTCGGGTTGGGACTGCGCAGATCCCGACAAAGAATGGATCGATCGGATGCCGGTCGGATGCCCAATTGGACAGGGGATGGTTCAAAGATTCAACGCAATCGGCTGCGAACCTTTCGAGACCTTAGCACAAGGGTCCATGAATGCCGACAGCCTCTCACCAACCACGACGGAAGCGCGAATGCCTCACGACATAAATTTGGCAACAGATGTCCATCCCGCACCGAATAGATTGCTTTCCACCACCGTTTCCACCCCGACCTTACAAACCAGCAAAGAAAACCTTTTGAGACAAAACGTTACCGCAGTGGCGTCAAATGCCCCGGAAAAGGCCCAGGAAAACCAATCCGCCCCGATTATCGGACGGAATTTATTACAAAGTTCTAAAACAACCAAGATATCTTCCGACGATTCGGGAATTAATACCGGCTCCTCGAACGAAAAAAGCAAGCTTCGTTCCACTTTCTGCGATGAAGGCCAAGGCCCGGA
>CAYRVJ010000041.1:9568-10987 GCA_964427785.1 uncultured Alphaproteobacteria bacterium
CGAACGAAAAAAGCAAGCTTCGTTCCACTTTCTGCGATGAAGGCCAAGGCCCGGAACATTCTACGGGATGGATAGTGCAATGCGCCGCCGCCAATTTCCCCGTCAAAAGCCCTGCCGCCATAGCGAAAGAATCATTTTTTTCCGAAAATGTGTATTATCGCTGCGGTCAATCCGGGGGGTTTTATTCTTGCCGGGCTTTTCTTTTGCCCAGGCCATCGCGCGGAATGGATTCTGATAAATCTTATTTTTGCGCGAAATTGCCACAAGCGCTGGCCTTGCCTTGGCCGCAATATCAATCTTTTTACTTTAAGGAAAGCGTTTACGGGCAGGGCAAATGCCGCATAGACCATGTTCCTGTGGTGACGGCCAATAGCGGCGCTTTGCAATGCGTTCCGCTTTCGACCATATTGAATGAAATCCGAACTATAAAATCTTGCGGTTGCGGGAAGAACCCTGCATGGAATCCACAAGAAAGAAAGTTCTTATGTTCCTGACGGCGTGTTTTTATAGCGGAAAGATATTCTGCCTTTGGTAAGATCATAAGGTGTCATTTCCACATTCACCCTGTCTCCGACAATAACTCGAATACGGTTTTTGCGCATCTTCCCGGATGCATGCGCGATAATTTCATGACCATTGTCAAGGCGCACGCGGTACATAGCGTTCGGCAGCAACTCCGTTACTTCGCCTTGGATTTCGATCGGTTCTTCTTTAGCCATTCTTCACCTCAGGGGAACTTCTAGCCGAATTACCGGGCAGAGCATAGGAAAATCTGGCTTTTATCCTTTTTTCCAGATCATCGCGGCATTGCCGAAAATTAAGCAGGATCTGCTGTCTTGTGCCTTCCTCTAAGGAAGGATCCGCTATATGCCAGAATTCAATGTCCGGCGCAGGCTTTCCTTGCCCGGATATCACAGACCTTACGGAGCCTGCGGCTTCGGGCGAGAGCGCCACAACCAAATCGAATGATTTAAAATCTATGTCTTCAATGGTTCTGATAGAATGTGGGATAAGACTTAAGCCTACTTCTTCGCAGACCCCGAAGGCAAAAGGGTTTAGCTCTTCTTTCTCTAGTCCGCAGTTGACGGCTTCGATTTTGCCTTCCAACTTTTGACGGACAAGCGCAGCAGCAATAGGCGAAAAAATAGAGTTTTTGCTGCATACGAAAACGACGGACTTCGGTTTAATCATTTTTTCTACTCTCAATATTCCAATAACAATAATTAAGCGGTTTGCTCGTGTTGGGGGGTAAATCTGGTGGGCCATGAGGTTTCAAGGTCTTGCAAAAAACAAGATGCCTGGCTGCACTCAATTCTGATATTGGCGTTATCGGCAAAATACAGCATGATTTCTTTATCCGACGTTTTTTCCAGCGCCAATAGGGACAGTATTAGATTCTGGTCGTTTTTATCAAAGCCG
>CAYRVJ010000042.1:0-10243 GCA_964427785.1 uncultured Alphaproteobacteria bacterium
CGCTGCGCGTCGTGGCGCTGGTAAGGCCGATGAAATTGCCGGTGGCATAAGGATTGTTATGCGGCGTGCGCTCGCCCGACAGATAAGGCAGGAAATAAACCCGGTTAGGGTTGTTGAGCGCGCTGCTCGCTGCCGCCTCATTGACAAGACGTTCCGGATTTTCATCGCCATGCACATCGGCATACCAGGCCAAAGCCGAAGCCGCCGACAAAATCACCGACATTTGGTGCCATTGATTTGGCAAACAATGGCAAAAGGCATGCACGGTTTTTTCAGGATTAGGGCGGAACGCATCATTGGCGACGAACAAAACGCCCGAAGTGCCAAGCGACAAGAACGCCCTGCCCGGCGAGGTGACGCCGACACCCACCGCGCCGCCAGCGTTATCGCCTGCGCCGCCAGCGATGACGATCTTGCCGGACAATCCCCATTGCGACGCCAAGTCGGCGCGCAATTGACCTGTCACATCCGTGCCTTCGTATAATTTGGGCATATGATCTTCGGTTAAACCTGTCGCCGCCAAAATTTCCGGCGACCATTTGCGCTTGCCCACATCCAGCCAGCAAGTCCCGGCAGAATCGGACATGTCGCTGGCATAATCGCCGGACAAACGCCAACGTATGTAATCCTTGGGCAGCAGCACCTTGGCTACACGCTTAAAATTATTCGGCTCGTTTTGTTCGACCCACATCAATTTTGGCGCGGTGAATCCCGGCATGGCGAGATTACCGCTGATTTTGCGGAAGGCGGGCAGCTTGTTTTCCAGCTGCTTGCATTGCTCGCCCGATCTGCCGTCATTCCATAAAATCGCGGGCCGGATAATTTGACCAGATTTGTCCAGCAAAGTCGCGCCGTGCATTTGTCCTGCAAGGCCTATGGATTTTACCGCACCGAATTCCTTAGGACGCTTTTGACGCAAACCTTCGATAGCCTTGACGGTCGCATTCCACCAATCTTCAGGATTTTGTTCCGACCATAGAGGTTGCGGGCGGCTTACTTCTAATTCTGCTGATTCTTGCTCGATGACCTGATTACTGTCATCCATTAAAACCGCTTTGACCGCCGAAGTGCCTATGTCGATGCCTAGATACATAATCTGCCTTCCCGTTTGTGAATATTCATCCACATGCTGTAACCTAGTAAACACCTGCATTCAATAGAGTTTTTTTGCAGCGCACGATGAATTATGTATTTTTCATAAAATTTATTTGACAAAAATTAGCTAAAAAAGATACAAAGGGCATAAGATTATTATAAAAATCTAATTAGTGCGAGGGGTTACGTATGAATTTAGCGCCAGTTGCCACTAGTGTCGAAGTGTCTTTTGACCCCGCCTCTACTCTTACGGAGAGAACGACCGAAGTTGGCGCGCTTAGCAAAATCAATGATTTTCTTTCATGCAACCCCGCCGAAAACCTGATTTTTATTTATGATATTGACCTAACACTCGCCACCAAGACAAAGAACTTTTTTTCGGGCGCTTACATCGACCCCAATTGCTTTACGAACTTAGCCGCCATGTTCCATATAGGTCATGGCGTTTTTTGCACTGGCAGGGGGTATAACCAGGTTCAGGAAATTTTGGCAAGGGCAGCCCCGTCACCATCGCCAAAAAATGGGCCGGGTGGAGTGCCTAATTTTTTAATGCCCCGGATCACTATCGCCCACAATACGGGGGCGATGATTCATTATTTTCGTCAAGAAAAAGGTGAATTGATAGTCCCCAAAGGGCAAGATATAGAAACCTTTAAACGCGCAGCCCGTCTAAGCCTTAAAACCGCACGCAATATTCAGGATTTTATCGCCCAAAACCATCCTTCTTTAGCGCGCTTTGCGCAGACGCATTTAACGTTGGAACCACGCGAGCTAACCTCCGCCGTGGTTATCACCGAAAAGGGCAACTTTACTTGGGATTTCTTAAATACCCAGGTCGGAAATTTGATAGCCGAACTGGCGCCAGACGGCAAAGAGCTTGTAAATTATAAGGGCCGCACCGTTCAGCAAGGCAATCACACGATGGGATATATAGATATTACTCCCAAAGGCATCACCAAAGCGCCCGCGGTAAGAAAAATTCTGGAGCGTATTATCGGCGATCAGAACCCAGAAAAATTCTTTGTTATTTCTGCAGGTGATAATGCAGCTGAAGTCCCAATGATGCAGGCAGTCGAAGCAATAATGCCTGCTAGCAACAGGCTTGCGATTTGCGTTGGCGACAATAAAGACCTAGCCCCACACGCCAATCTAATTATTAAAGGCCAGCACACGGAGGCAGTTTACCGTGGCAGCCCGGTTTGTGTCCGTCCAACACAAACGGCGGCGGTCAGACGTCATAGTGTTTTGATCAATGGCATCAAAAAAGTCGTTCTGGATAGGATCATGCCGGAAAATGATGGCACGGATATTATCACCACGCCCAGAAAAGAACGGGTGCAGCTCGTCCGCACGGCCGCAACAATGGTCCGCTAAGGCAGCGTTGCCTTTAAGCCGCTTGACACCCCAAATTTTTGTATCTATAAGGGATAATTATTTAATCCTTTATCAAAATGGGCAAGCAAAATGTCGATCAATATCTCCTATGACCGCACAAAATTAAAACCCGGCGTCCTTCATATCGGGCTTGGCAATTTCGCCCGGGCGCATCAGTTGGAATATTTCGACCGCCTGGCGCGCGAAGGCGTCGCAGGGTGGGAAAATTGGGGCGTCGTGGGGGTCAGCTTGCGCAGCACCGATGTGCGCGATGCATTGGCGCCGCAAGATTTCGCATACAACATCCTGACTCAGGAAAGCGGCACAAATTCTATTCAGCCTATCGGGATTTTGCAAAACGTGGCGCATGCCCCTACTCAGCAGCGTGAAGTTTTGACGCATTTAGTTCAAACCGACCTTAAAGTAATCACCACCACCGTTACAGAAAACGGCTATTGCCTAAAAAGCGGTGAATTGGACTTCAGTCATCCCGATATAGCGCATGATCTCGCCGATCTAAACGAACCCAAAACTGTTATCGGATTCTTGGCGCATACCTTAATTGCAAGGTGGGAATCGGGCTTGCCACAACCAACCATTATTTGCTGTGACAATATTCAACATAATGGCGATATGCTGCGCAAAGCGGTCATGGCGTTCATTCGTAAAGCAAAGCCAGACGCGGATAATATGATCGCAGATATTGAAAGCGATACAGCATTTCCAAATTCGATGGTAGACCGAATCGTGCCGGGCACAAAACAAGTCCACCGCGATTTAATGCAAATTCAATTCGGCGTTACCGATAATTGGCCGGTTCCTGCCGAAGGATTTATCCAATGGGTTGTCGAAAATAAAGTCAGCAAGGGCAACACTATGCCACCCTTGGATAAAGTCGGCGTTGAATTCGTTGCCGATGTCGGCGCGCATGAAACCATGAAATTGCGTCTGTTGAACGCCAGCCATTTATTCATGGCGACTTTGGCGTTCGTTGCCGGCATTCCGAATGCCGACGATGCGATGAACACGCCGGTGATTGCGCGCGCAACCCGCCGTTTTATGGACGGGGAGGCGACCCCTACCCTGACTCCGATTCCGGGCGTGAATTTCACGGCATATAAAGACACCTTAATCCGCCGTTTTCAAAACACCGCGGTCAAGGATTCGACCCACCGTATTTCCACCGATGCGCCGTTGGACACATTACTGGCTGTTACACGTGACCGCGTTACTGCTGGCGAATCTACATTCTGGTGTGCAACTGGTATCGCGGCTTGGATCCGTTATGTTCGTGGCGTCAATGAAGCCGGTGAATCATATCAGGTCAAACACCCCATGGCGGCAGAATTAAAAGCCGCGGCAACCAGCGATAATCCAGTCGAAGCGATAATGGGCATTACCAAGCTATTTGGCAATCTGGGCCAGAACACATCTTTGGCTGCTCAAGTAAAGGCCAACCTGGTAACCTTGGATAAAATGGGATCTATTGCAGGGCTGGCAAAGTTGGTTGCTGTTGACATGACAAGAAGCCCCGCCGGAATAGCCAGGAATCAAGGCGAAAACCCAGGAAAATAGCCGCTAGAAATAGGATTGACTAATATGAAAACAAGCTGCTTAATCCCTATCCAGGATTAGGCAGCTATTTTTTTATCAACGGAGAAAGATCATGAGCACCGCCCTAAAGCAAAAGCCCAGCGAATTGGTTACCTTAAATGCCGCGAATTTGAAATTTATCCCATCCAACACCGCAGCCCCGAAATACGACCGCAGCCAGGTCAAGTGCGGCATCGTGCATTTCGGCATCGGCGGGTTCCACCGCGCGCATGAGGCGATTTACACCAACGATGTAATGAACGCGCAATCCGGCGATTGGCAGAATTGGGGCATTTGCGGCATCGGTCTGATGGAAGGCGACAAGAAAATGCAAGCCGCCCTGACCGCGCAAGATTTCCTGTACACGGTTGTCGAGCGCAGCGGCAAGACCGACAACGCCCAAGTGATCGGCTCGATCATCAAATATGTCTATGCCCCGGAAAATCAAAAAGCGGCTCTGGCCCAATTGGCCGATGCGACGACGCGGATCGTATCCTTGACTGTAACCGAAAATGGCTATTACCTCGACCCGACTACCAAGCAGTTGAATTTGTCCCACCCCGATGTCCAGCATGACGTCAAAAATTCCGGCACGCCGAAAACTGCACTGGGTTATATCGTCGAAGCGCTTAAGCAGCGCAAGACCGAGGGCACGAAACCCTTCACCGTTTTATCGTGCGACAATATCCAACATAACGGCGACTTGACCAAATCGGCGATTATCACGCTGGCCAAGCAGCAAGGCGGCGATTTGGCTAATTGGATCGAATCCAACGTCACCTTCCCCAATTCGATGGTGGACCGGATCACCCCCGTGACAAAACCCGAGGATGTGGCACTGGTCGAAACCAATTACGGCATCGACGACAAATGGCCGGTGGTTTGCGAATCCTTCCGCCAATGGGTGATCGAGGATAAATTCTGCAATGGCCGCCCGGCCTGGGACAAATTCGGCGCGCAATTCGTGCCGGATGTTTTGCCCTATGAAGTCATGAAACTGCGCCTGTTGAACGCCAGCCATTTGTTCCTGGCTTGCATCGGTTTCATGATGGGCATCAAATATGTAGACGAAGCGATGGCAAACGCGGACATCCGCCGCCTGACCCGCAATTTGATGGACAAGGAATCGACCCCCACCCTGGGCCCCGTCCCCGGCATCGACCTCGACCAATACAAAGCGACTTTGATCGAACGGTTTTCCAACCCGTCGATCAAGGACACGCTGGAACGCGTTGCCACCGACGCGCCGTTGAACACACTGTTGGCCGTAACGCGCGACCAGTTAAAAGCTGGCCGTTCCGTTGAATTGTGCGGTCTTGGCCTTGCGGCCTGGATTCGCCGGGTGCGCGGCACGGATGAAAAAGGCCAGGAATACGCGGTACGTCATCCATTGGCCGCCCTGTTGAAACAAAAAGCGACTGAAGGCAATGGAGACCCCACCGCCGTGCTAGGCATAAAAGATTTGTTCGGCGAAGATTTGGTTAAAAATCAAGGCTTGGTCGAAGCGATCAGAAAACCTCTTGAAAGCTTCTATAAATCCAGCGTCATGGAAACGATCAAGAAATACTAGGTCGATAATCCTACAAAACAAAAACGCCTGGAATCTCCCCGGCGTTTTTTATTATGGACTGAGATTTATTTTCATCTTGTTCTGTGGGGTGGAGGAAACCCCAAACCGCCAAATATGCTGGTAGGGTTATCGAAACTTACCGGCATATCAGCATGCGGAACAGGCTCAACCGACGTAGTAGCACTCGGTTTTGGCCTTTCTACAATCGGCGCACCACCAGGAACAGATGGCTCAGGCCCGCTTAAAAAGTCATTCTTTAGGTCAGCCACAGAAAATTCTCCTTTAAAGATATATGATACAGCATTTGTTAAAAAATGCAAGAAGCGTCTGTAACCTGTTAATAAATAACATAATCGCGTTATAGAATAATCCCATGCTCTATCTTTACACCCGCGATAAAAGCAACCGCTGGCAGAACAGCCCCTATACCTATGGGACCGAAATCGACGCCGGCGTTTTGTGGATCGATGTGCAGCATCCGACCGCCGAGGAAGACCGTTTCGTCGAACAGCTTTTGGGCATCGAAATCCCGACGCGCGAGGACATGCGCGACATCGAACCTTCGAGCCGCCTGTATCTCGACCACGGCATAGCGGTGATGACCGCGTCCATAATCGTCGGGGCGGACACGCCAAAGCCTGTGATTTCCCCCGTCACTTTTATTTTGACGCAACAAAGGCTCTATACCATCCGCTATGCCGAGCCTTCCTCTTTCAACCGGTTCGCCAGCCGCCTGCTGCGGCAACCCAACCAGCTTGCCTCGGGCGAGGATATTTTTTTGAATCTGCTTGGCGCTATCGTCGACCGCGAGGCGGAAATTCTGGAAAATTGCGGCCACAGCCTGGATCTGCTGTCCAGCGATATTTTTTCAAACCGCGACGAAGCAAGCGACACCATGAATTCCATCGACACCACGCATTTAAAGCGTTCCTTAAAACGCCTAGGAACCGCCGGGAATATGGTCTCCCTGGCCCGTGAAAGCCTTGTCAGCATCGCAAGGCTGCTCAGCTTTTCCGGCCCGGCGGCAGAATCTTGGCTGCGCGGCGACAGCCAATCGACGATCAAATCCTTGACGCGGGACGTGCGATTTTTGTCCGAACACGCCGATTCGTTGAATATGAAAATCAATTTTCTTCTGGACGCGATTTTAGGTCTGATAGACTTGGAACAAACCAACACGGTCAAGGTGCTTTCTGTCGCTTCCGTAACTTTTCTTCCCCCCACTTTGATCGCCAGCATTTTCGGCATGAATTTCAGCAAAATTCCGGGGCTGGACAGCATGGCGGGATTTCTTGTCTCGATCCTGCTTATTTTCATTTCGGCGATCGTTCCTTATTTCCTTTTTTACCGCAAAAAACTTTAACCACGCCCTGGCATGACAATTGCTGGTATGGGTTTAATGGCAAAACCTAGGGGATAGTATGAAGAAGCAAGAAGAAACAGAAAAATTGGCCGTAAAAAACACGCCCAAACAAGCGCAAACCCTTATTGACGCTGATCCAGAACAGCAAGAGCAGCCTAGCATCGCCTCGGATACAGAGGGCGCATCCCCGCAAGAAACATCCGAAAATATGGCCGAAAATGCCGATCAACAAGCGGTAAATTTTGCCGAGCTGCCGGATTCTTCCCCCGCTGCGGGCGGCCCCGCCAACCAAGGCGCGGCATTCCGCAAGCTGGATCAAGACGCAGCATCCATCGGCGCGCGCGATATAAGTGGCCTGAATGAAAATGATTTTTCTTCCGCTATAAACGGTGAAATCGACCAAGAGCTGTCTGTACAAAGGCCCGATCCGCTTTTGTTGTTTGCTCAAGAAGCTGCGCCCTCACCGTCAGGGCCAGGTCCGATCATATCCTTGCCTGCCCCAGCCCCGCCGCCCCAATCCGGCATCGGGCCTTCGATTCCATCTCAGGGTACGGCGCCGCAACAGCCCCCTGCCCCTATTTCAAAGCCTTTGCTTTTTACCGCTTTTGCGGATGCCGTTGATTTCAATACAATTGCGGCAGGCCAATATAATGTAAACAGTTTTTATAACGCTGATTCGGGCAACGATGTCGTGTATTTGCCGGAAAACGCTTTGATTTCCTCCGTGCTTGGCTATTCTTTGACCATGGGATTCAATGCGGGGATCGGTGATGACGTGGTTTATGGCGGCGCACTGAACGACAGTATTTATGGCACGCATGGCAACGACATTTTGTATGGCAATGCGGGCAACGACATGCTGCGCGGCGGGCTGGATCAAGATTATCTTCATGGCGGCGCGGGATTCGCGGATACGTTGTTCGGCGAAGAAGGAGGCGATACGCTTGTCGATAGCGACGGCGTTTTCGAAGCGCATGGCGGCGACGGCGACGATAAGATCGGAATTTCATTTGCCGCCGCATGGGACAATGATAACAAGCCGAACAACGCGCCGGTTTCCGATTATTCCATTTCCGGCGGTTATGGCGATGACAAAATCGACATTGCCCTGAACAATGTCAAATTCACGATCAAGCTATATGCCGACGAGGCCTTGGCCAATGCCGCATTCGACGGCGATGACAAAGTGGCGCTTTCCGGCTCGTATAAAAATTCCGTCGTCTATCTGAATGGCGGCGACGATCATTTTTCCGGCGGCATCGGTACGGACAGCGTGTTCGGCGGCCTGGGCGACGACACACTGCATGGCGGCGCGGGCAAAGACACGCTACGCGGCGAAGGCGGCAATGATACGCTTTATGGCGGTATGGACAACGATACGCTGACAGGCGGCGCTGGCCACGATAAATTATTCGGCGATGACAGCGCCGATACGCTGCAAGGCGGCGCGGGCGATGACATTCTGCATGGCGGCAAAGACGCCGATACCATGACCGGCAATGCCGGCCGCGATATTTTCGCCTGGAAAAACGGCGATATCAACGCGGTCGATGTAATCAATGACTTTAAAACCGGGCAAGACAAGCTGGATATTTCAGATCTTTTGGCCGGTGTTTTAACCCCATCGAATAACATTGCCGATTTCGTTCAATTCCTGGACGACGGCGCAAACACCTATTTGCATGTCAATTTGGGCGGCCCCAGCCATGACATGGGGGTCAATATTGCCCTGCTAAAAGGGGTAAGTTTTGCCCTGGGTGAGGTCAAATATACCGACCTGATAGCCGTTTAGTTGCCTTAATTTTCTATTAAATATTTGATAAATAACAATATTATCCTTTAGGGATAAATTGGCACGCCCCCTGCATGGAGAAAGGCAAGAAAGAAAATAAGGGGGCGAAAATGACAAACAATAAAACCGAAACCAAGACTAACGACAAGACAGTAGCGCAAACCGAAAAACAAGCGCCTACACAATTTGGCACAGAAAACCAAGACCAAAAAGTAACCATCGCTTCCGACACCGAAGAACAAGGCGATGCCCAAAACGCCGAGCAAGGCGAAAACCTTGCCGAGTTGCCCTCTGATTCCTCTCCCGCAGATGCAGAATCCGCCGCCACTGAAACCCATGGCGGCGCCGGATTCCGTACTTTTTCTGAAGATACGCAACCAGAAAGCGATTTTGACAGTTTGCTTTTAGACATAGAAGAATCCCTCCAGGATTTATATTCCACCCCGGATTTGTTTTCGTTCTTCTTGCGCGAAGATTCCAGCGACAAAAATATTTTTCTAACCGCCTTGGAACAAAATGCAGCGCCGGTTGTGCCAGCCGAACCGGAACAGCCGCAAGAACCAGCTCCTCAGCCAGAAATCATCGAGCCGGCGCCAGAGCCTGCACCGATCCCAGTTGAGCCTCCTGCTCCTGCACCAATCCCAGCGCCAGCTCCTGCACCAACGCCAGAACCAACACCTGAACCGGAACCGGCCCCAGAGCCAGAGCCAACCCCGGAACCTACGCCTGAACCTGAACCAACTCCAGAGCCTACCCCGGAGCCAGAACCCACTCCTGAGCCTGAACCAACACCGGAACCAGAGCCGGAACCAGTTCCTGCAGACCCCCATTATGACAATGAATGGCAAGGCACCGATGGCGACGATGTGTTCACCGATTACAACGGCGTATTTGAAGCTCATGGCAAAGACGGCAACGATCTTTTGACCATCACCTTCGCCGCCGATTGGGATAACGATAAGAATACAAAAAATGCACCCGCTTCCAACAATAAAATCAGCGGCGGTTACGGCGACGATACGATCGACATCACCATGAACCATGAAAAATTCGCACTGAAAATCCGCGCGGACGAATCCAAAGAAAACGCCAAACAGGATGGCGACGATACGGTTACGCTGCGCGGCGAATATGCCAGCAGCACCGTCGATCTTAGCGGCGGAAACGATACCTTTAACGGCGGCGTCGGTAAAGACACCGTCACCGGCGATTCCGGTAACGATACGATTTTCGGCGGCGGCGGCGCAGACAAGCTGACCGGCGGCAAAGGCGCCGATGTATTCGGATGGAATTTAGAGGATTTGGAAAGCGGCGTCGATACCGTCACCGATTTCAAATCCAAAGACGGCGACATGGTAGATATTAGCAATGTTCTGCAAGGTTATAAGGACGGCATGGATTTAAGCGAGTTCGTCCGCTTTGACGATAGCGCCGCCAAAAAAGGCAGCACCATGAT
>CAYRVJ010000043.1:0-10170 GCA_964427785.1 uncultured Alphaproteobacteria bacterium
CAGCCGATCCTGTCTTCGATGGTGCGCGCTTTCAGCTATGACATCGACATGCAGCGCGACATCCACCCTGGCGACCGTATCGAGGTCGCCTATGAAGCGCTGCTGGATGAAAAAGGCCAGTTCGCGAAATACGGCGATCTGGTTTACACCGCGATCAAGTTCGGCAAAAAAGAATTGAAAATCTACCGCCATAAAACATCCGATGAAGCCGGCTATGATTTCTTCGACGAAAGCGGCAAGTCGATCCGCAAGGCGCTTTTGCGCACGCCGATAGACGGCGGAAGAATAACATCCGGCTTCGGCATGCGCCGCCATCCGATTTTGGGCTATTCCAAAATGCATGAAGGCGTCGATTTCGGCGCGCCGCACGGCACGCCAATCATCGCCGCAGGCGACGGCACGGTTATACGCAAGGGATGGAACGGCGGTTACGGCCATTATGTCGAAATCAAGCATACGGGAGATTTCCGCACCGCCTATGGCCATATGAGCCGCTATAGCAAGGATATCGCCGTCGGCAAGCGCGTGCGCCAAGGCCAAGTGATCGGCTATGTTGGATCGACCGGGCTTTCCACCGGCGCGCATTTGCATTACGAAGTCAAGCGCGGCGGACGCAAGGTCAACCCGCTGGGCATCCGCTTTTCAACGGGCCGGGTTTTGGCTGGCAAGGAATTGCAGAATTTCAAGCTGACGGTCGCCGACATCAACCGCCAAATAGTCGCCTTGCGCCAAGGCAAGACCAAGCCCGTGACGGTAGCCCAAAACAACTAAGGGAAAATCCGTTTAATTTTTCGGCGGATGCGAAACCAGATTCAGAAATCTTTGATAGCTGGCTTTTAAACCCTTCCACACCGGGAACAGAATAATCGCGGCGATGGCGGTTTTCCAGCAAGCGGCGAACAGCGCGCCCGCGACCGACGACACCCCATGGCCGATGCCCGCGGATGACGGCAAATCGCGCACCGATACAAACAATATCTCGATCGCCTCGGCCAGAAAACTGATGCCCCAAATGCCGATGGCGGCAAGCGCGATAACGGCAATGCCGGTAAACACCACCCGGCCGAACGGCCCATAGGCGCTGCGCATGAATTCGGTGGTTTTGACGTATTCCGGGCTTTCTTTCCAATTGACGGCGGGCTTGGATTTCCCGGCCTCCACAAGGCCCCATTCGTTCTTTTCCGGTTTCTTTTCAATGATATTGTTCATGATACAAGCTTATATCGGTTTTGGTTAAAATCTAGTCACTATCGCCGGAATCAGCCTACCCACTTGATCGGAGGGGCGCAAATCGGCAACTAAGCCATTAATTTCCTGGACAAAACATACCACACAATATATTTAAAGGATACAAAATTCTAGCCTAATAAAAATATGGCACGGGTATGAGAAACGGTATCGCAAACAATAAATTATTTGAATCTTCACCGGATTCGGTTTCAAAAATCAAATCGGGCATGCAAGCGCTTGGCCTGAGCGAGCCAGATGCCGATTTATTCTTCGCCTACTTAACATCAGAACAACAAAAATACGACCGTAATGTCATTAAACGCTGTAAAGAAATTTTTAGGGAGCGTTTCGGCGTTCTAAGAAAATTTAGCCCTTCCAGCGTGGCAGCGCTCTTAACCGCCTTACATCAAATTCCATCCGACAAGATCGCAATACCCGGAACAATAGAAGAATGGGTCAAGCAAACGCAGCAAGGCGCAAAAAAGGACTTGCGGGGCAATATCATACTTGGCCATGCCCTTTTCACTCCCCTTGTGCAGCGGCAAGTATCGCCAAGACTGAATGACAGGGCGCGCAACCAATTGATAGCAAAATTACATACGCTTAGTAAAAAAGTTTACGATGGCACGGCAGAAATTTTCTTAGAGTACTTGCTTACCGGAGAAGTTCCAGAAGGGGTGGCAGAAATAGTACGCGGCAGCAAGGATCGCATAAGAAACCTGGTCGGGTTCCAAGGCAATTTCTCCGAACCTTGCCGCGAAGCCACGCTTGCCATGCTGCGCGATCTTAGTGGCGAAGACATCGTAACCGGATCCAAGGCGTTCAAGGACTGGGTCAACAAATCCTGCAATGGCAGGGTTGTCGATTTGTACGGCAGGCCGGTCGATGGATTGAAACTTTTTACAGCACCCGCCGAATCTGACAAACGCAAAAAAAAGCCGCGCGTGGACAAAGCCGTAGAAATGAAAGAACAGGCGGCAACGGCGGCTCCCTTGAAATTAGACGCAAAAGAAAAGGAATCGGATCAGGACTTTAAGGCGCTTTTTCTTTGCGTGGATTCCATCTTTGGGTATAGCTGCAAAAACGGGCCGCTGGCCAAAAAGCCAGAGTGGTATTTCGCGCCGGAAGCGTTTACATACTATCTTGAAGGCAAGGACATAAGCAATATCAAAGATCTGATGTCCCAAGGTGGCGCGCTAGACACTATTTCTTTCGGCGACTTTAGATTATCGGTAAGCCTTTGCATGGTTGAAATTTTATCTTTGCATCAGATCAAGATAACTGACGCGCTAAGTTCCTGCAAAGCAGTTAATATTCCGCTTAATACATTTATGCTGTATTGCACGCAGCTTGCCTATGCCAAATTGCCGCAACAAAGCGGCGAGCTGGGCGATATATCCTGTCAGAGATGGCCGGAAAAACATATTTTGCCCGGAAATGTCGCCGAACTTTGCGATCAAGTTTTAAAGCAATTGACCGCAAAGCCGCAGCAAAAGAAAAATGTCGCAGCAAGCCCGCCCAAAAATGCCGAACCCGCCCAAAGCCAGGATGAGGCAGAGGAACAAGTTGATAAAAGAGTTTTGACAAGCGCCATAAAAAAACATTTGATCGGCACATCCGCTCATAATCTTGACATGTTCATCGGAATATTCGTCGACGGCAAAGCGCCAAAAGATTTTGTCGGTGCAGGTTTCATCCAAGAACAAACCGTCAGAAGCGCGGCACTCGCTATTCTGGCAAACCGCTTTAAGATACCCGCAAAGTTCCAAGATGGTCCGGATGGCATAGATTTTTCGCCGTCACGCGAGGAAATCTTGAAATCAATCAGCCGGAAATTGTCTGCCGAAAATTCTCAACGGCAACAAGTCTTGTCGCGGCTATGGCAGAACAATAGGGATTAATTCTGCAGATGAATCAAAATAATATTTTCAAGCAGCTGTTGGAAAGTCTGGACACAGTGCTTGTCTATCATCTTGCCAAAGAAAATCCGGACATTTTTACCGATCAAACAAAGGTCTACCTTTTCGCAAGATGCCTTACAAGCCCGGAATCGCCTGCCTTCGCCGCGACAAGGATATATAAGCCTTATGCCGAAACGATTTGCAAGGCGATGGAATTTTCCTATGAAGCCGTCAAAGACGTCTGCGCCGCGACCGAATGCCCGCTTGGAACTTTTCTTTTATATTGCGCGCAGGAACTGTTCCAAAACCTGCCGGATGTCAGCCTCGATCTAGGGGATATCAGCCATCTAAAATGGCCCAAAGAATACGGCCTTCCCGAAAAGCTTCAAACAGGGTTTAACAACACCTGTATTCTTGTAAAGAAATACATGGAACTGCCGCAGGAAACGGCGGCCCCGCCCGCGCAAACGCCAGCGCCTCTGCCGCAGCCCCAAAGCGAGATTGACATTCGTGAGATTATAAACCGTTTGCGGCCTACGCGGCCGCGGTCTTAATATAGGATGACTTTACGGCAAGCGCGCCGTCCTTGACGCCGACCGTGACCGTCTGTCCGTCCAGGATCGTACCTTTTAAAATTTCCTCGGCCAGTTTATTTTGCAAATGATTCTGGATCACGCGCTTTAGCGGCCTCGCGCCATATACCGGATCATATCCTTGGTCGGCGATCCAAGATTTCGCGGCCTTGTCCAATTTCATCTGGATTTTGCGTTCGGAAAGCAGTTTTTCCAAACGCTGCAATTGCACATCGACGATTTTGTCCATATCATTGCGGGTCAAGCGGCGGAACAGCAGAATGTCGTCAAGCCTGTTCAGGAATTCCGGGCGAAACGCCTTTTGCACCACTTGCATCACCTGGGGCCGAGCCTCGTCGGATTTCGCGCCATCGGGCAGATTGGCCAGATATTCGCTGCCCAGATTGCTGGTCATGATAATCAAAGTGTTTTTAAAATCAACCAAACGCCCCTGCCCGTCGGTCAGGCGGCCATCGTCCAAAACTTGCAGCAGCACGTTAAAAATATCGGGATGGGCTTTTTCCACCTCGTCGAATAGAATCACCTGATAAGGCCTGCGGCGCACCGATTCGGTCAACCCGCCGCCTTCGTCATAACCGACATAGCCGGGCGGCGCGCCGATCAGGCGGGATACCGAATGTTTTTCCATGAATTCCGACATGTCGATGCGCAACATCGCGCTGTCGTCGTCGAACAAAAATTCGGCCAAGGCCTTGGTCAGCTCGGTTTTGCCCACGCCGGTGGGACCAAGAAACAAAAACGATCCCAAGGGGCGGTTCGGGTCTTGCAGCCCCGCGCGGGCGCGGCGTACCGCCTGGCTGACGGATTGAATCGCTTCTTCCTGGCCGATGACGCGGCGCGACAAGGATTCTTCCATGCGCAGCAATTTGGCGCGCTCGCCTTCCAGCATTTTATCGACCGGAACGCCGGTCCAGCGCGACACCACGGCCGCGATGTCGCTGTCTTTGACTTCTTCGTTCAAAAGCTTCCCGCCGCCGGATGGGCCGGATTGCTGCATCTTTTTCTCCAAATCCGGGATAACGCCATATTTTAATTCGCCCGCCTTGGCGAGGTCGCCGTCGCGCTGCGCGCGTTCCAATTCCGCCTTGGCCGTCTCCAGCTTTTCCATCAAGCCGCGTTCCTGGGTCAGGCTTTCTTTTTCCTTGCGCCATTGCTGGCTTAATTTGCCGGATTTTTCTTCCAATCCGCGCAATTCGACCACAAGCTTTTGCAGTCGGTCCATGCTGGCCGCGTCTTTTTCTTTTTTCAGCGCTTCTTGTTCGATTTTAAGCTGAATGATTCTTCTGTCCAGCTCGTCGATTTCTTCGGGTTTGGAATCGACTTCCATGCGCAGGCGCGACGCCGCCTCGTCGATCAAATCGATCGCCTTATCCGGCAAGAAACGGTCGGTAATATAGCGGTGCGAAAGCGTCGCCGCCGCCACGATGGCGGAATCGGTGATACGCACGCCATGGTGCAATTCGTATTTTTCTTTTAGCCCGCGCAAAATGGAAACGGTGTCTTCGACCGAAGGCTCGTCGATAAAAACCGGCTGAAAACGCCGCGCCAATGCCGCGTCTTTTTCAATATATTTGCGGTATTCGTCCAATGTGGTCGCGGCGACGCAATGCAGTTCGCCGCGCGCCAGCGCGGGTTTCAGCATGTTGGATGCGTCCATCGCGCCGTCTGCCTTGCCCGCGCCGACAAGGTTGTGCACCTCGTCGATGAATAAAATGACCTGGCCCTCGCTGGCGGTGACTTCGGCCAAAAGCGCTTTTAGGCGTTCTTCGAATTCGCCCCGGTATTTCGCGCCCGCGATCATCGCGCCCAAATCCAGCGACATCAATTTTTTTTCTTTCAGGCCTTCGGGCACGTCGCCGTTAATAATACGCAGCGCCAACCCTTCGGCGATGGCGGTCTTGCCGACGCCTGGCTCGCCGATCAATACGGGATTATTTTTGGTGCGGCGTTGCAGCACTTGGATGGTTCTGCGGATTTCCTCGTCCCTGCCGATGACGGGGTCAAGCTTGCCCGCCATCGCGGCCTCGGTCAAATCGCGGGCGTATTTCGACAAAGCGTCATAACCGGCCTCGGCGTTGCTGGAGCTGGCGCGCCTGCCCTTGCGCAAAGCATTAATGGCCTTGTTCAATTTTTGCGGATCGACCTGCGCATCTTTCAGCGCTTTTTGAGCCGCAGTTCCTTCGGAAGTGGCAAGCGCTAATAGCACGGTTTCCGTGGTCACGAAATCGTCGCCGGATTTTTGCGCGGCACTCTCCGCCGATTCCAACACCCTTGCAAGTTCTGGGGACATATAAATCTGCCCCGCGCCGCTGCCTTCGACTTTTGGGGTTTTATCCAGCGCGATATTGGTTTCTTGCAGCGCGCGGCGCGAATCGCCGCCGGCGTTTTTGATCAACTTGCTGGCAAGGCCTTCGCTGTCTTCCAGCAAGACTTTTAAAATATGCTCCGGCATCAGCCGTTGATGACCGCGGCTAAGCGCAGATGTTTGCGCCGATTGGATGAAGCCTTGCAGACGTTCTGTGTATTTTTGCAGATTCATGAAAAGCCTTTTTTGTGCCTAGACTTAAAGATGGGGATCAAAGCCCCATTGTTCAAGCAGGCAGAAAGGGCCTTTTTGAATTAAAGCAAAAAATGCGTTAAAAATGCCTTAATTTTCAGGCTTTAGGCCGCGTCCGCCGGGGGATCGTTGTCGTCAGAAGGGGGCTGCGACGGCGCCACGGTCAGAGTTTCCACCACCGCTTCGCCGGACTGCATGGATTCGCCTTCCATGCCTTCGGCATTTTGCTGCGGACGAGGCTCGCTATTTTGCAGACGGAAGAAATGCTCGGCGTGCTGAAAATGGCTTTCGGCGCGGATGATATCGCCCGACGACATGGCGTCGCGCGCAAGTGCCATGTATTTTTCATAAATCTGATAAGGGTTGCCACGCACCTTGACTTCAAAGCCCTTGCTTTCAAAAGTTTGATAGCGCACCGAAGCGGGCTTGCGGCCGTTATTGCCGCCATTATTGCCGCCGTTGCCGCCATTGCCGCGGTGATGGCCGTGATGATGGCCGCTACGGCCACGGCGATTAGAATTGGATCGCATATACATCCCTCTATGACTTCCTTATGTTGGCGCCGTATATTGCCGTACGGCTGACGGCGTTTTTGCAGCAAATCTGCATAAGCCGGACAAAAAACATTTTGTATCTTGTGTGCCGCAAATTTTTGCCGCTTTACCCTGCGCCTTGCTATCTTTTTTTAGCCATTTCCTATGGCCTTTTTTAGGCCGGTTCCCAAGCATTTATGCCGGATATAATGGCAGCGCGTTATACTCCAAGAATAGCCCGCCATCCTTGCCCTGCCAAGAAAATTATAAAACACACGGAAATTTTTCCCCAGAGTCGTATTTTTTCCTTAAAAGATTCACTTGGCGGACACCAGCATGCAGCGCGAATGCCCCGCAAGATCCTTGGCTATGTCTGTCAAAATCAAGCCATGGTCGTGCAGCATTTGCGCCAGGCTGTCGGCTTGGTCTGCGCCTATTTCAAATACGGCCTGGCCGTAAGGCGCCAGCGTTTCTTTCAAATGCGGCAAGATTGCTTTATACGCGTCAAGCCCCAACATGCCCCCCCACAAAGATGCGGGCGGATCGAAATGCAAGACTTCGTCCGACAAAACCGGACGGTAAAATTCCGGGATATAAGGCGGGTTGCACAATATCAAATCGAATTTTTGCGCCGGCGAAACCACCACGGCATCCATCCAGTGGCCTGCGAACAAACACAATCTTTCGCCGACGCCGTTGGAGCAGGCATTCTGCCGCGCCATCGACGCCGCATCCCAGGAAATATCCGACGCGAAGCCTTGCGCCATTTGCAATTCATGCAGCATCGCCGTGATGATACAGCCCGTGCCCGTGCCCAAATCTAAAATCCTCCAGGGATGGGTTTTATAATCCGGCCGTCGCGCCGCTAGCGCCTTTAATGCCGTTTCGACCAAAGTCTCGGTATCAGGCCTTGGATCCAGTGTCGCCGCATTCAGACGAAATGGCATCGACCAAAATTCGCGCGTCCCCACGATACGCGACATCGGCTCGCCTCGCATGCGGCGCAACACAAGCGCTTGAAATTCCTTCCATTGTTTTCTGTCCAGCTTGCTTTCGGGATTTAGCCTTGGATCCTCGCCGATTAGGTGCTGCAGCAAGCCGCGCGCGAAAAAATAGCCTTGGTCAACGCCTATCTGGCGGAGTTTTTTATCGCCCCACTGCATCGCATATTGATAATTCTTCCGCCCGAAAGGCATGGGATCACTCGATCGCGGCCAAGCGTTCCGCTTGATCGCCCGCGATCAAGGCATCGACCATTTCGTCAATGCCGCCTTCCATGAATTTGTCGATTTGGTGCACCGTCATATTGATGCGGTGGTCGGTGACGCGGGTTTGCGGAAAATTATAGGTGCGAATCCGTTCCGACCTGTCGCCGGTGCCGACCTGGCTCTTGCGCTTGGCGGCGTGTTCGGCCTCGATCTTGGCGCGCTGGACTTCGTATAATCTTGCGCGCAGGATTTTCAGCGCCTTGGCTTTGTTTTTATGCTGCGATTTTTCGTCTTGCTGCTGCACCACGGTTCCGGTCGGAATGTGGGTGATGCGTACGGCGGAATCGGTGGTGTTGACCGACTGACCGCCCGGGCCGGAGGAACGGAACACGTCGATCCGCAAATCCTTTTCTTCGATCTTGACGTCGACTTCTTCGGCCTCGGGCAAAACCGCGACAGTGACGGTCGATGTATGCACCCGGCCCGAACCTTCGGTCGCGGGAACGCGCTGCACCCGATGCACGCCCGATTCGAACTTCATCCGTGCGAACACGCCGGTGCCGGAAATTTCGGCGCTGGCGTCCTTGAAGCCGCCAAGGCCGGTGTCGGAAATACCCAAAACTTCAAACCGCCAGCCGCGAATGGCGGCGTACTTTTCATAAAGACGGAACAACTGCGCCGCGAACAACGCCGCCTCGTCCCCGCCTGCGCCTGCGCGGATTTCCAGGATCGCGTTGCGCTCGTCGGCGACGTCTTTCGGCAGCAGCATCACCTGCAGGTCTCTTTCAATTTGCGGCAGTTTTTCCTTGAGCGCAAAAAATTCCGCCTGCGCCATGTCCTTCATCGCAGCGTCGTTCATCAAAGATTCCAAATCTTTCATTTCGGATTTGGTTTTTTGCAATTCTTCGATCTTTTCCGCAACCGGCGTCAGTTCGGCGTATTCCTTGTTCAGCTTGACCATTTCCTCGGCCCGCATCGGCGCGCCAGAAGACATTTGATCGCGGATATCGGAATGGCGTTTTAGAATTTTTTCCAGTTTTTGGTCGAAAGACATGATTACCCTTTTTTATTTATTGGAACCCGCCAAAAATCCGGCAAGGCGGTTGAATTCGATTTTCTGTTCTTGCCCTGAATCCATATCCCGCACCAGCGCGGCGTTTTCCTTGATTTCGCTTTCGCCCAGGATCACCGCATGCTGTGCATTACGGTCAGCCGCGCGTTTCATCCTTTTACCGACATTGCCGGAATAACCCATATCCACCATAAGCCCCGCGCGGCGCAGATCGTCTGCCAATTGCAGCGCGACGCCTTGCTCGCCCGCGCTGACCGGCACAATGGAAACCGGGCGGCGCGCCATCGGTAGATATTCGAGCAGCATCGCCAAACGCTCCACCCCCGCGCCCCAGCCGATCCCCGGCACTTTCGGCCCGCCCAAGGATTCCACCAGCCCATCATACCGCCCGCCCGCCATTACGGTGCCTTGCGCGCCAAGGTCATTGGTTATGAATTCAAATGCTGTGTGGCAGTAATAATCAAGGCCGCGCACCAGGCGGCTGTTGGTTTTAAACGGGATATTGACCGAGGCCAACCCGTCCTGCACCCGCTTAAAGAAATCCTGCGATGGGGTGTTCAAATACGCGCCGAAATCCGGCGCATCCGCCACCAGTTTTTTATCGCCTTCGTCCTTGGAATCCAGAATCCGCATGGGATTTTTATCGAGGCGCTTTAGGCTGTCTTCTGACAATTTATTTTTATGCCCGGTGAAATATTTTACCAGCGCGGCGCGGTATGCATTTCGGCTTTCGCCGTCGCCCAGCGTATTGATTTCCAAAACGCAGCGGCGGAAAATGCCCAAAGCGTCCAGAATCCGCGCGCCCAGCGCGACGGTTTCCACATCCGCGTCCGGCGATTCCACGCCCAGCAATTCGACGCCGATCTGGTGGAATTGCCGCTGGCGGCCCTTTTGCGGGCGCTCATAGCGGAACATCGGGCCGTGATAGAATAGCTTCAGCGGCAGATTCTGCGCCAAACCTTCGGAAATAATCGCGCGGCAAACACCCGCCGTGCCTTCGGGGCGCAGGGTTATATTTTCGCCGCCCTTGTCGGTGAAGCTGTACATTTCCTTCGATACCACATCCGAGGTTTCGC
>CAYRVJ010000044.1:0-10151 GCA_964427785.1 uncultured Alphaproteobacteria bacterium
AGGATAGCGATTGCCTTGCCTTGCCAGGGACTTTAGCCAAGATAGCCGCCGATTCACAGGAAAAGGCGAACAACTCCCCGGTCTTCAAGCGCTGCATGCGAACGATCTCGTTCATATCCAATTCCTGTCCCGAAGACATCATGTCCAGCATTTGCCCGCCGACCATGCCGCGAGGCCCAGCCGCTTTGGCCAATTCCAACACCAGCGCGGCGCGCACAGCCGGATCCGGGTGGGTGTCGTAATCCGAAAGCACCTCGAACGCCATGGTCAAAAGCGCATCGCCGGCCAAAACCGCCGTCGCCTCGTTGAATTGAATATGCGTCGTGGGTTTTCCACGGCGCAAATAGCTGTTGTCCATACAAGGCAAATCGTCATGCACCAAGGAATAGGCATGGGTGAATTCTACCGCCGCAGCGACCCGCAACGCCGATTGCTGCGTCAATCCGAATAAAGCGGACGAACGCAACACCAAAAAAGGGCGCATGCGCTTGCCGCCGCTTAAGGTGGCATAGCGCAATGCCTCGAACAATTTTCCTTGTTCGCCCTCGGCTTTGGACAAAAGACGCTCTATGACCGCATTGACTTCGTTTGCGGACTCTTCCAGCTCTTGCTTTAGTTTTTGCATCGGATTGTCTTGAACTAATTGCATATGCGCCATTGTTGCACCTTGTAAAACTATTCAAAGGATTCTGTTTTTACGGTGCCGTCTTTTTGCACCATGATTTTCTGCACACGGCTTTCGGCCTCGGACAAAAGATCTTGACAGCGCTTTTGCAATGCCGCGCCGCGCTCGTAATCGCCGATAGCGTCGTCAAGCTTGCTTTTGCCGCTTTCCAGCTTGGAAATGATTTTTTCAAGCTCTTCCAAGGACTGCTCGAACCCCATCGCCGCGATATCGCTAGGGTAAGAATCTTTTGTTTTCGCCGTGGCCATGCTTTCTCCGCTTGATACTATATTGCCATAAGAGCCCGCACATGCGCTGCGGCATCCTTGGCCAGATTTTCCGGATTATAGCCGCCTTCAAGGCAAGAAACAATTCTTCCCTCGCATTGCTCCGTTGCAATAAGGGCCAGCTGTTGTGAAAGCCAGGAAAAATCACGGGTTTCAAAGCGGCATTGGGCATAAGGATCGCCGTCATGCCCGTCAAAACCTGCCGAAATAAACAGCATTTCCGGGTCAAAATCCCGTAAAACGGGAAAGATGTGATTTTGATAGGCCTTGCGCAGAACTTCTCCTCCGCTCTGCGGCGCGATGGCAACATTCAGAATATTGCCCGCCCCCTGGAACGCGGGATCCCCAGTACCAGGGAAAAGCGGCATTTGATGCGAGGAAACATATAAAACGCGTGGATCGTCCTGAAAAATATCTTCGCTGCCATTGCCGTGATGGATGTCGAAATCAACGATGGCAACGCGCTTTAGTCCGCCCTTTTCCAGCGCCCATCGCGCCGCTATGGCTATGTTATTGAACAAACAAAACCCCATGGGCCTGCCATATTCGGCATGATGGCCCGGCGGGCGTATCGCGCAAAAGGCGGCTTTAAATTCACCGGCCAGAACTTTTTGCGTCGCCAGAAGCGCGGCCCCGGCCGCTTTGCGCGCCGCCAGCATGGAATCTTTTGACAAAATAGTATCGCCGCCGTCAAGCGCGATCGGATAACGCGCGGGATTCAAATCTAGCATGGCTTTAACATAGGCCGGATCATGCGCCAGCGATAAATCTTCGGCCTCAGCCGGTGAGACGCTTTCTATCCAGGATAGCGAAGAAAAATCTTGTCCGCGCAGTTCTTGCAAGACCGCGCGCAGCCTTGCCGCGTTTTCCAAGTGATGCGGCCCCGTGTCATGCAGCAAGCAAACAGGGTCGGTTATAATCAGCATATTATTCCGCCGCAACCGGCACATATTGCATTTTCGGCTTTGGCTTCGCCCACAGGCTATAGGCAGTCGGCACGACGAAAAGTGTGAATATCGTGCCGAAAACCATGCCGCCGACAATGACCCAGCCAATGGCTTGGCGGCTTTCCGCCCCTGCCCCGCTGGACAAAGCCAAAGGGATCGCGCCCAGAACCATCGCCCCTGTCGTCATTAATATTGGGCGCAGGCGCAAAACTGCGGATTCTATAACGGAATCCAGCGCGCTTTTGCCTTCGGTCTGCAAATGATTGGCGAATTCAACGATCAAAATGCCGTGTTTAGTAATCAGCCCGATCAACGTAACAAGTCCGATTTGGGTGTACACATTAATGGTGTTTCCCGTCAGCCAGATCGTTGCCAAAGCACCGGTGATGGACAAAGGCACGGTCAGCATAATGATCAGCGGATCGCGAAAGCTTTCAAACTGCGCCGCCATTACCAAATAAATAAATCCCAGTGCCAGCAGGAAGGTAAGATATAGGCCGGACGAAGACTGCTTGAATTCACGGCTTTGGCCGTCAACATCGAATTGTGCGCTTTCGGGAAGAATCTTGCGCGATGTGGTTTCCAAATACTCCAGCGCTTCGCCCATGGTGGCCCCCGGCGCAAGCGTCGCCGTAATCTTGGCCGCGCGGAGCTTGTTAAAGCGGTTGAGTTCGCGCGGCGCGACGTCTTCTGTGATTTGAACCAGATTCGACAGAGGAATCATCTGCCCATCAGCAGAGCGTACATAAATGGAATCTAAATCCTGCGGATTGCGGCGGTCGGCGTCGGCCACCTGGATCATCACTTCGTATTGCTTACCGTTCTGCTTGAAACGCGTCACCTGGCTTCCACCCAGCATAGTTTCCAGTGTGCGGGCGACGGCCTCGACTGGGATACCCATCAAAGCCGCTTTTTCGCGGTTGATGTCAAGGCGCAGCTCCGGCTTGCTTAACTTAAGGTTGGTGTCGAGATTTTGCAGGCCAGGATATTTTTCCGCTTCCTTTAAGACGGTTTCGACATATTCGCCTAGAACGTCATAGGATTGTCCTGTTTGAATCACAAATTCAATCGGCTGCGAACGCGCACCCCCGCCCAAAGAAGGCGGGTTGATTGGAAAAGCCCTGATACCGGCAACCGCGAACATCGGCCCCGCCAACTGCCGGGCGATTTGCTGCTGCTTAACGTCGCGCACGTCCCAATCATAAAGCCGTATAAACGAAATCAACTGGCTTACCGTCGGCGAACCTACAATCATAAAATATTTTTCAACTTCAGGGATAGTTTCGTAAATCGCCTCAAGCTGTTTGGCGTATTGGTCGGTATAGTCTATCGTCGCGCCTTCGGGGCCGCTGCCGCTCCCGATCACAAAACCACGGTCTTCCAGCGGCGCCAACTCCGATGGAATGACTTTTAATAAAACAGCCGCCGCTCCGAATATGACCGCAACGATTACCAAGACAAACGGCCTGATACGCAATACCGCTACCAGAGTTTTATGGTAAAACTGCGTCATACTTTCTAACCACAAGCCTATACGGCGCGAGACAGGGCCTTCCGACCGTTCATGGCGCAGAATTCGGCTGCACATCATCGGCGACAGCGTCAGGGCGATGAATCCAGAAACCAAAACTGCCCCAGCCAATGTCCATGCGAATTCGGTGAATAAACGCCCTGTTCGCCCCGTCATTAAGCCCAAAGGGATGTATACGGCAGCAAGAGTAATAGTCATGGCAAGCACCGCAAATCCGATTTCGCGGGCGCCTTTGATCGCCGCCTGAACCGGCTCCATGCCCTTTTCGATATAACGATAGATATTTTCCAGCATTACGATAGCGTCGTCCACCACAAGTCCGATCGCCAGAACAAAAGCCAAAAGCGTCAAGGTATTGATGCTGAAACCAAATGCCCACATAAGGCCGAACGCACCGGCCAAGGATACGGGGATAGTAACCAAAGGCACGAAAGAAGACCGGAAAGACCGCAAGAAAAACAAAATCACGAGCGCGACCAAGGCAACGGCCTCTAAGATAGTCTTAAACACCTCTTTGATCGAACGATTGATAAAAATTGTAGTGTCGTTGGCGACTTCAACGCTCATGCCTTCGGGAAGGGATTGGATGATCTCGGGCAGAACCGCATAGACTTGTTTTGCAATATCCAGCGGATTTGCGGTCGACTGCCGGACGACGCCCAACGCAACGGCGCTTTTACCGTTAAAGCGCGCGATGACGCGGGTGGACTCGGCGTCCAGCTCGGCTCTGCCAACATCTTTCAGGCGCACCAAATAATTATTCTGCTGCGATATAATCAGATTGTCGAATTCTTCTGGGGTGCGCAGATCGCTGGCCGCCTGGACGGTAAATTCGCGCGACTGGCTTTCGATGCGCCCTGCAGGCAGTTCCACATTTTGATCGCGCAAAGCCTGCGCCACATCCTGGGGTGTCAATTGATAAGCGGCAAGCCGCAAGCGGTCGAGCCAAAGACGCATAGCGTAACGCCTTTCGCCGAAAATCCGGACATCGGAAACGCCGTCGAGGTTTTGCAGCCGGTCTTTGACGAAACGATCGGCGATGTCGGTGACTTCCAGCGGGCTGTGACGGTCGGAAGAAAAAGCCAAATGCATGATTGGCTGCGCGTCGGCTTCCACTTTTGCAACGCTCACCTCATTTACTTCGTCGGGCAAACGGCTGCGCACCCGCGACGCGCGGTCGCGAACGTCGTTAGCCGCATCGTCGATATCGCGGTCAACCCCGAAACGAATGGTGATTTGGCTTTCTTCCGCCCGGCTGATCGAGGACATGACCTCGATACCCTCGATGCCGGATACGGAATCTTCGAGCGTTTGGGTTACGCGGCTTTCCATGATGTCGGCGCTAGCGCCAGGGTAATTGGCGCGCACCGTCACAATCGGCTCTTCGATGCGGGGATATTCGCGGATGCTAAGCCGGCTGTAAGCGGTCAACCCAACCAAAACCACCAGCAAATTGATAACGGTGGTAAAGACAGGCCGCTTGATCATGACTTCGGTAAATTGCATTTATCAAGCCTTATCTTAATTTTGTTCAGCAGACACTGCGCCTTGCCGACCAACGCTTTGAACTGCAACGCCGTCACGCAGTTTCAATTGCCCTGCTATAACGACTCTATCACCTGCCATCACCCCGTCAAGAATTTGCACCTTTCCTTGACGGCGCAGCCCGGTTTTCACATTCGTCAAAACCGCCTTGCCGTCCACCACCTTAAACATGCTTTGGCTGCCGCCACCGGTGATGATCGCTTGTTCAGGCACCACAAGAGAAACCGCATCCTCGCTTATCAAATCGACTTCCGCGAATATGCCGGGGCGCAGCTTGCCTTCTGGATTGGGTATATAGGCGCGCACCGTGATGCTGCGTGTTGCGACATCGATTTGCGGATCGATCGCGTAAATCTCACCCGTGAATCCCTGTCCTGGGAAAGCGGCGCTGAGCGCGGTGACGCTTTGTCCCGGCTTGATATAAGCCAGCCAGGTTTCAGGAACGCGGAAATCAAGCTTAAGCGGGTCTATTTTGACGAGCCCTACAAGATCCTGTCCTGGCGCTACATAGTCGCCGACACTGACATGGCGGATACCGATGACGCCGGAAAAAGGCGCAACAAGCCGTGTTTTGGCAAGTTTGGCCTCGGCCAGGCTAACCCTCGCTTCGTCTGCGCTTAATTTCAGCTTGTTGTCATCCCTCGCATTGGCCGTACCAGTGCCTCTTTCAAACAGAACTTCGGCGCGCTGATATAACCCACGGCTTAAATCCCGTGCCGCAGCCGCCTCCCGCAACTCTGCCCGCGCCAAGCTATCATCCAGCGCGATTAAAAGTTGGCCTTTTTCAACGACACTCCCTTCTTGGAATCCGATGGACATAACCCGGCCGGAAATTTCAGGACGCAACATCACCGATTCGTCCGCCAGTAAAGTCCCAACAGCTTTTAAATTCGCGCCGAAAGGGATTTGTTCGACCAAAGCGGTTTCAACCGGCATCGCTTGACCGGAAGCAGCAGTATTAGAAAACTTTGAGGAAGATGGACTCATCGCAATGCTGGCATTCCCGACCGAAGCACCCGCAAAGAGCCGCATCAAAGGAACACGAAAAGAGTAAACCGCGACGATCACCGCTAAAAGCAGCACCACAGCGATTAAACGGTTCTTATAATGCATCTGCTTTTCCTTCAATGATACGCTTTGGTTTTTTACAATTCGCCTTCAACCCGAGCAATATAGCCTGTTCGCCGCAAGTTTAAAGTGTGCTTTTTCAGTCATAATCAACAAGGGAAGTGGCGAAAATAGGGCAATTCGAATCGGTGCAATATACTTTGACACACAGCTGTAATAAACTTACATCCCACAGGATAAGTTTAAAACTCATGCGATTATCCATTATCGAAATCAAAGAAATTCTTGAAAAGCACGCCAAATGGCTCGCCAAGATGCCAGGTGGGGAACGTGCGGATTTATCTAAGCATGATTTGTCCGGTATGGATTTCAGTAACGCGCTTATGCAGTCGGTGCGCCTGACTGGGGCTAATCTAACCAACACTAAGTTGGCATCGGCTAATTTAAGCTATGCGGATTTATTCGTCGCAAATCTGGATAACGCCAATTTATCGAACGCCAATTTATCCCGCTCGGACATGCGTGGGGCTTCGCTGCAAAGCGCCAATCTGAACTTTGCCGATTTGCGCGAGGCCGATTTGCGCGCCGGATCGTTTTTTAACGCCGAGGACGAAGCGCCCGAAGGAAAAAGGCGCGCAACCGTCGCCGACATGATCGAAATTCAGGCCAAAACCCCCGTCAATACCGGCGCCAACCTTTTCGGCGCGACCTTGTTCAGCGCAAACCTAGCGGACGCCCAGCTTTCCGGCGCAAATCTAATGTCCGCCAATCTTGCCAGGGCCAATTTGGACGGCGCGAATTTAAACCGCACCAATTTGCAAAAGGCCAATTTGGCGCTGGCGTCATTAAGGGGCGCAGACCTGACATCCGCCGACATAGCCAGCGCAGATTTGCAGCACGCCGACTTGGACGGCGCTATGTTGCACGAAATAGATTTTAACGGCGCACATACAACCGGGATGCTTTATGACGAGGTTGGAACCCACCTGCCGTCCAAAGTAAGGCAATCGCTGTCCGAGCATCTGACTTGGATTCGAAGCAAGGGCACAATAGGAAGCCCCGCGAATCTAAGCGGAGCGCAACTGCCCGACACAGATTTAAGCGGCTTCAATCTTTTCGGCGCAATCTTATCTAACGTAAACTTGCGCGGCGCCAACCTTGCGGGGTGCATTCTGTCTTTGGCGGATCTTAGCTGGTCTAATCTGGACGCTGCCAACTTGCAGAAAACGATCATGAATGGTGTCAACCTGCATCAAGCGTCATTACGCGGCGCGGATTTATCCAGCGCTGATCTGGATAGACTGTACCCGTCGGCAGAACTGGACAAGCACGATCCTATCGCATCGGATTTGCGCAAAGCGGTTTTCGAAGATGCCAATTTGGAGGGCGCTAACCTGCGCTATGCCATATTGGACAATACCAACTTTTCCAAAGCGCGGCTGCGCAACGCAAACCTTATCCATAGCAATTTTCAGGACGCCGTGTTCGAAGGCGCAAATCTTTCGGACGCCATTTTACCTGACAAGGATGACTAGTCATGACCCCAGATTTACTTTTAAAAATACTCAAAGTGCATGAAAACTGGCTTAAAGGAGCGAACAAAGGCAAACGCGCCAATTTTTCCCATCAAAACCTCGCCGGCATGTCTTTTAAGAAAATGAACCTGAAGCTGGCGCAATTTACCGGTGCGGATCTGCGCTTTTGCGACTTTAGCGAATCCGATCTTAGCGAAGCCGATCTTTACGGGGCCAATCTGCGCGGTACGAATTTCCAAAAAGCCATTTTAACCCGCGCCGATTTGCGCGGATCCTGCCTCGAATCCGCGAACATGTCCGGCGCCAATTTAACTGGCGTCGACATGCGCTCGGGTAGGTTGATAATTTCTAAAGGCCAGCCGGGTAAAGACCCCGTATCCACCGCCGACTTGTACCAAAGCTCCAAAGAAAGCAATATGTCCAAAGTCTCGCTCACCGGCGCTCGGTTAGCTAGAACCATCTTGATCGGAGCGCAACTGACCGATGCCGATTTTTCTGACGCCGATCTGCAAGAAGCGGTACTGGAAAAAGCAGATATGACCGGCGCCAATCTGACCGGCGCGAATTTGACCAGCGCATCCCTGGTGAAAGCCAACATGAAAGGGGCCATCATCAAGAATACTTGTTTTCGCCACGCCGACATGAACGATGCCGATTTGGCGGGGTTGGATCTCGCGGACGCCGATATAACGGGCGCAAATCTGCCGCGCCCCACGCTTGTGGCCAAACCGTCTATTCAACAAGTTCTAAATGATCATTTCTTATGGATAAGGGAATCCGGCTCGCAAGGCGCGCGCGCCAATCTTCCCGGAGAAGATCTGGCGGGGCTGGATTTGTCCGGCTGCAATCTAAGCGGGGCGGATTTAAACAGGTGCGCCATGCAAAACATCAATCTGGAAAACGCCATTATGGTAATGACCAACCTTGCCAATAGTCTTTTACGCCAAGGCAATCTGCAAAATGCCATATTAGAGGGCATAAACCTCAGCGGCGCGGACATGGTCCAAGCCAATTTATCCGGCGCAAAAATCAATGCCGTAGACCTTAAAGGCCCGGATGGCATCCATACCGGCCGCCAATGGCCGGCCAATCTTGTCGGGGCGAATCTGTTTAAAGCGAACTTAACCAATACCTGCCTGACCGGGGCAAATCTTTCCGGCGCGAATTTCGAATCGGCGGATTTAACCGGCGCCGATCTGCGAGGGGCCAATTTGTCCGATACCTGCTTTACCAATGCAAAGCTAACAGACGCCCACTTGCCGGAAGGCTTTAAAATAAGCTAAAAGCCTTTATGGTCATCGAAGCCGGTCATTTCTGCGCCATATTGGCGTTGTGCCTTTACGCTGTTGCCGCGATACCCGGTAAATCCTCAGCGCCACTTTCGCCCGTCCTGACGGCGGGACTGCAGCTTGTTTTTTTGACCGCCGCAATGGCGAGCCTGACATCGGCTTATGTGCTGTCCGATTTTAGTGTGCTGAATGTTTTTCAGAATTCGCACAGTTTAAAGCCCCTGCTGTATAAGTGGAGCGGGGTTTGGGGAAATCACGAAGGTTCGATCCTATTCTGGTTATGGATATTCTCCGTCTATAATTTTCTCTTTGTGCTTTCTTGCAACCGCAACCCCGCCTTGCAGAAAGCCGTTTTCGCCATTCAATCGGCCATCGGGTTCGGTTTCTGCGCCTATTTGCTTTTGACATCGAATCCTTTTTTGCGGCTTGATCCCGCGCCGATAGATGGGCTGGATCTTAATCCCGTGCTGCAAGATCCAGGCCTGACATTTCATCCGCCATTGCTTTATGCGGGCTATGTCGGGCTGTCTTTGCCTTTCAGTATTGCCTTGGCTTTGCTAAGACGCCCGGCTCTCGCCGACCAAGCGACACAGCAAATGCGCGCTTGGACCGCCTTGGCTTGGGGATTTCTGACTTGCGGCATCACGCTTGGAAGTTATTGGGCCTATTACGAACTGGGTTGGGGCGGGTTTTGGTTTTGGGACCCGGTTGAAAACGCATCGCTATTGCCGTGGCTTTCCGCGACTGCCCTGCTGCATGGGCTTATGGTTTATGCCAAACGTAAAACACTTTTGGCATCCAGCGTTTTTTTGGCGCTGTTATCGTTTAGTCTTTGCCTGCTGGGAGTATTCTTGGTGCGTTCCGGTGTTTTGACATCGGTGCACGCCTTTGCCAACGACCCGTCACGCGGAATGTTTTTGCTTTTAATCAGCGCGGCTTGCTGGGGAATCGGCTTTGCCTATATGGCAATGCGGATCGGGCCTTTAAGGCGCGATTTTGCGGCTATGCCGCTATCGCGGGAATCGGCGATATTGTGGAACAATCTTTTACTGCTGGTGCTATGTGCGACGGTAATACTCGGCACGCTATACCCCCTTATCCTAGAAGCTCTGGGATTGGGCCGCATGTCGGTCGGGGCACCTTATTATGAACGGGTTTTCATTCCTATCGCTCTGATGATGTTTGCCGCAATGGGCATGGCTGGATCTTTATCCTGGGGACAAAGCGCGAGCAAAAGACTGGTCCGGGATTTTATAAAATTATGTTGCGCTACGATTTTTCTCTG
>CAYRVJ010000045.1:0-10139 GCA_964427785.1 uncultured Alphaproteobacteria bacterium
AGCGGCGCTTTTCGGGATTGATGGATTCGGGAACGTAAATGGTCGCGGGCGCGCCGACTTGCTTTGCGGCATAGGCGACGGCGATGCCGTGATTGCCGCCGGACGCGGTGATCACGCCCTTTTTCAATTCTTTTTTGTCCATGCTTAAAAGCCGGGTCAAAGCTCCGCGCGCCTTGAAAGATCCCGTCACTTGCAAATTGTCCAATTTCAAATGCACCTGCGGATGCGGCAAAGGCTTTAGCGCGGCATTGGCCTGAATCATCGGGGTTTTGCGGATATAAGGCGCGATGACTTGCCGCGCCCATAAAATATCTTCTGCCGTCAAATGCCGCCTGTTCGCCGCCAAAGATTCGGCGGCGGTGGGCATATCAACTGGCAGCTTTGCTTTTTTGCGGAAGGATATTTTCATTGCTGTGAATCCCTAGAGCCTCACAAAACTCTTTCCATTCGCGCTTGCCAAGTCCGGAAGTGGATTCATCCACTTTTTCCCCGGCCAGCATGCGTTTTAATACCACAAGCCCTTGTTTTGAAATATTCAAAGCGCCTTCGCGGTATTGCTCATATGCCTCATAGGTATAAGGAACCCAGCGTTTCATGGTTTCCAGCAAAGTTTCGGCATAGGCGCGGATTTCGTATTGCGCGTGCGGATCGGCGCGCAGGCGGCAGAAATGCATCAAGTTGTGCAAGTCGATTTTCCAATACCATTGGGTATAGAAATTCAAATTCAAATTCATCCGCGCCAGTTCCCGCGCCAGGCCGCTCCGGTTTGGATCGAGGATTTGCGGTTCCGCCCCCTCGCCGCCATCATCGCCCTTTAGATTCATCATATCCATATAATGCTGGTAACAGCGTTCGGAATCCTCGCGCAGGATTTTCATCACTTTGGCGGCTTCTTCGCCTTGCAGCACATCGCCGCGACCTTGGCGGTTGGATTTCGATTGCACGCCCAGCTGTTCCGCCGCCGGGATATAAAATTCCTTGTCCATGATCGAATAACGCGCGGAATATTCATTCACATTCGCGGTACGGTGGCGGATCCATTGCCGGGCGATGAAGATCGGCAATTTGATGTGATATTTGATCTCGCACATTTCAAACGGGGTAGTGTGCCAGTGACGCAAAAGGTAGTTGATCAGGCCTTTGTCTTCCTGGACTTTTTTTGTGCCGGTGCCATAAGACACCCGCGCCGCCTGGGTGATCGCGCTGTCGTCGCCCATATAATCGATGACGCGGACGAAACCGTGATCCAAAACCTTTAACGGCTGATACAGGATATCTTCGAGCGCGGGAACGGTCGCCCGGCGCGTTTGCGATTGCCTGGCGCGGATGGTTTCGATTTCGGCGGCTTGTTGCTGGCTTACGGTCATAACTCGTTCCTTTGCTTTGCTCTTTTTTAAGCGATAATACGCCTTATGCCAAGCCCGTTCGGCCTTGGGGATAAGCCGGGCTAAACCTGGCCTTCCCAGATTCTTTGGCCTTCGACAAAGGGAAGGCTATGGATGATAAGGCCTTGATCCTTATCGAAATGCATAATTTGCGCCGCGGGCGGCTCCGGCCAGGTGGCAAGCGGCTGGCCCGGCATTAGCCGCAGCTCCAGCGCGGGTGCGATGCTGGCACCGCAAATCGCCGGAATGCCATGCCACATCAAATCCACCCGGCGGTGCACATGACCGCATAGAATGCCTTGCACCTTGCCATGCGATTGCAAAAGCTGGGCGAGTTCGTCCACGCCTTCAACACAGCGCAAATCGTCTATTTTTTCGATACCCACCTTAAAAGGCGGATGATGCATCGCGATCAAAACGGGCTTGTCCTTTTTTGCCTTTAAAGCGCCCTTTAACCAAGCGAGGCGCTTTTCGCATAAAGCGCCATGCAGTTTACCGGGAATCACGGTATCGAGCGCGATGACATCCATTTCCGGCTGCTCGATGACATAATGAATGAATCCATCCGGGCTGAACATATAGCCATGATCCGGGAACATCGTTTTCATATTGTCGCGGTCGTCATGATTGCCCGGCATCAGATAAAAAGGCAGCTGGAATTCCGCCAAAGCGGATTTTGCCGCCTGGTATTCGGCGATCGTCCCTTTGTCATTCGCCACATCGCCGCCGATCAAGACAAAGCGCGGCTTAAACGACACGTGATTCAAATAGCCGATGACTTGGCGCAGCCGCTGGCTGTTCGGATAAAGTTTGGATTCCTTTTCGGGAATGTCGATATGAAGGTCGGTAATATGGGCAAAGAACATCCCGTCTTCCTTTTAAGCACTTAATTAGCTCATGGTGAGCTTGTCGAACCATGGGCTGCAGAAACTATATTTCGCTACCCATCCTTCGACAGGCTCAGGATGAGCCAAGCTTGATGACAAATTAACCTAGTCCCAAAATAGTAATGAAATTTTCAACAAAATACACTATATTATAAGTGCCGGTTTACCGGCTATGGCGATAAACGCCATGTGAAATAGACGATGCGGACGCGGGGGCGGTACCCGCCAGCTCCACCAGACAGTGACGGTGAGCGGTGGCAGTGAGCAGTGTAAAGGATACACCGATCACTGTTCACTGTCACTGTCCACCGTAAGGGGCTGAAATAGGATCGACGCGCGTGATAAAGACATGGTTTTTGCCCGGCATGATACCGCCGTTATCGGGTCAATCACTAAGTGCCAACGACAACGTTGCACCAGTCGCTTTAGCAGCCTAACCGCTAGCTAACGACGCGGTTTTGGGTGATGAACCGGGCAACAGAATCATCACCCGCTTATGCCGTCTCTTGCCTGGTTCATCAGCCGGACTAGGTTGGCTAGGCGGTGTCCGGCAACCAAAAAAGTCGGGCAACAGAAACAGGTCCCGCTTTATAAGCTTTATAAAAATACACAAGGAAATATTATGACAAAGAAAAACGATAAATCTCCTTCTCAAAAAGCCCCTTCTCCAAAGCCCGCCGTCAAAGAACCGCCCGCATACTTAAAATTTTCCGGCGGCTATCAAAACAGCAAGGGCGGCAATATCGGCGGCGGCGGCAAAATCCCTTCTGCGGCAGGATCGCCGATCCGGCGTACCGCTCCTGGCGGCGGCGGGAAATAATATTCCTAAGATCACTAAAATTATTGCCATATAGCGCTGGTAATGCTAACCAACTATTAATATCCTTGGTTTTATGCTGTAATTAGACGGTATAGGCATTTCTCGCACATGAAAGACGACGGCATACGCTACGAAAAATTGGTCGAAGACGCATTGCGCGGCGTGGTCCGCGCGGCGCTGGAACAGGCGGGCGAAGACGGCTTGCCTGGGGCACATCATTTTTATGTGACCTTCCGCACCGATCACCCGGATGTCGAAATCCCAAGCTATCTGCACGAAAAATACCCCACCGAAATGACCATCGTGCTGCAATACCAATTCTGGGATTTGGTTGTTTCCGACGACGCTTTCAGTGTGACTTTAAGTTTCAACAATGTCGGCGAAAATCTGGTTATTCCGTTTATCGCCATTACCGGATTCGCCGATCCGTCGGTTAAATTCGGCTTGCAATTCCACAGCCCTGACCCAACTTATGACGAGGCGGATGACGGCGAAAAAACGCCCAAACCCCGCGCCCCGAAACCTTCGGGCGATGCCGCCGACCCCTTGGGCGGCGATAACGTCGTGACCTTGGACAAGTTCAGAAAAAAGTAGACCGTATACCGTAGACGGTAGACTGCAATTCCGGTTTGTTTTTTATTCAGCCTACGGTTCGCCGTCTAGCACCAACATGTACACCCACACCGCCGTCACGCTCCCCGAACAATTCACATCCTCCCAGGATTGGGATGCTTACACGCCGGAAAATCACGGCATGTGGAATTTTCTTTACTCGCGCCAGCGCAAGCTGATCGAATCGCGCGCTTGCCAGGAATATCTGGACGGCGTCGATTTGCTGGGCCTGACCCCGGACCGCATCCCGAATTACGCCGAACTAAGCAATATCATGCACAAAAAAACCGGCTGGCGCATCGCCGTCGTGCCGTGCTTTATTCCGGCGGATTTGTTTTTTTCCCTGCTGGCGCAGCGGCATTTTCCCGCCACCGCCTGGATCAGAAGCCCGGAAAACGTCGATTACCTGCCCGAACCCGACATGTTCCACGACGTGTTCGGCCATTTCCCATTGCTGGTGCATCCGACATTCGCCGATTATTTGTGCGAGTTCGGCAAGGGCGGCGTCAAGGCGATGAAAGCGGGCCAGGCGGAGCTGGATATGATCCAGCGGCTATATTGGTTCACCGTCGAATTCGGCCTGGTCAACACGCATTTGGGCCCGAAAATTTACGGCGCCGGAATTTTATCGAGCAAGGGCGAATCGATTTACGCGCTAGAGGACAAAGCGCCGCATCATGTCCGTTTCGACCTAAAGCGGGTTATGCGCACGACGTATCGCATCGACCAGTTCCAGAAAACTTATTTCGTAATCGACAATTTCCTGCAAATGTTCAACGACACCATGCAGAATTTCGATCCCATTTATGCCGAACTGAAAAAAACGCCGACTATTTCATGGACGGAAATAGATCCAAAGGATCAAGTGATTCAGCGCGGCACCGTCGAAGGCCAGCCTGACGATACACGCACCACACCAGAAGAATTGATGGAAAAGCTGAACAAGACGCGGGCGGAGCGGGAAGGAAAAAAACCATAAGCTCGCCCAAGGTTTTTGGTGATATTTAAGTCTTGCCCGGCTCCGCGCAGCATGATATATTTCCTTAATGGATTTACCTTTGGAGCAATATTCTCCCGCAACGCTGGTGGCGATTATCGAAGGCTACCGTTCAGGGGACACGCAAACACCGCCGGAATATGGCAGCCACCCATGCACCAGGCAAGCCTATGATTCGGCCTGCGCGCAGATTCATCGGCGGCACTCTGCGATATTAAACTATTTTTTAAACCGACACGGCTTAACCAGTCATGATCGGGAAGAAATATCCAACATCGTATTCTGGGTTTTTTTTCAGAACTGCAAGTTAAGTGGAAATGCTTATAGTGAAAACTCTATAAATAGATTTCTGCGCAAGACCGCCCGAAATGCTGTTATCGACCTTTTTAGAAAATCATCCTCTAAAAAACGCAACACACCAAAAACACCGATTACCGTCATCACACCAGGCACCCGCGTTTATGGAACGGTTCAATCCTTGGATGCTCTTGCGGAGCTGGTCGATCAAACCAGTGCAAGCGGCTTAAAGGGCAGGCTTATTGCGCCGATTCAGTTAATTCCAAACCAGCCAATGCCGCGTAAGAACGACACAGACGAACGATGCCGCCTGGCAATGAAATACTTTGAAGAATTGCCCCAATTATGCTGTGATGCGATTGAGATGTTATATTGGCGGGATATGACAGATAACCAATCCGCTATTGTAATCGGCGTACCGCCTAGCACCATCAAGGCAGCCAGGCATAGAGGTTTAAGTAAGCTGCGCGAAGAATTCTACGATGCAGGCTATGCCGTGCCTCTTAGCCCGGAACAATTGAATACACTATCTAGAATCAAAAATCGCCGCATGCACGTAGGGCGATAAAAACCCAACTTTTGATTAACGCCCCGTACGCTCTATGCCTTCAGGGCGCAATATTTCCTGACGCCGTTCCGCCGTTTCCTCGAAATCCTGAATACCGTATTTTTCCCGCGCTGCTTGCAATTCTTTATATGCGGTGCGCATCGTTTGTTCATCCCCGGCGGCGCCTACGAACTGCCGCCTAAATAGGGGGGGGGCATTTTAGAAAGCAAATCTTCTTCGTATAATGGTTTCAAACTCATGCCGCGCCCTTCTAAAAAAGCGCGCAATTTGGCCGTCTGCGCCTCAAGATCGCCTTCTTTAAAAGTGATCAGGAACCGGTTAGCTTTTTGTTCGGGTTTATCCAAAGACATTGGCCTCCTTCTTTCGGTAAATGCCGCGCGTCTGGTAAAAGCGGCGCATTCTTTTTAAATATTGTTCCCATATTGGATGGGCGGATATATAATTAGGCTCCGCTGGATTCTAACCCTCACTCTCTCGCTGTCAACCGCAAAATCCGCAACCGGAGCGTCCCATGTCCATCAAATCCGCCCTGCAAAAATCCGAACAATCGCGCATGGAATCCGATTCCATGGGCGAGATCCCCGTTCCCGCCGAAGCTTATTGGGGCGCGCAGACACAGCGGTCGATCGAAAATTTCCGCATCGGCGGCCATACCATGGCCCCCGCCCTGATCGTGGCTTTGGGCATCCAGAAAAAAGCGGCGGCAATCGCCAATATCGCGCTAAAGCAATTGGATGAAACCATCGGTAAGGCGATTTTGCAAGCCGCCGACGAGGTGATCGAAGGCAAGATGCTGGATCAATTCCCCTTGGTCGTGTGGCAAACCGGATCGGGCACGCAAACCAATATGAACGCCAACGAAGTGATCGCGGGACGGGCCAATGAAATTCTGGGCCAAGGGCGCGGCGGCAAAAAGCCGGTGCATCCGAACGACCATGTCAACCGGGGCCAATCGTCGAACGATTCTTTCCCGACCGCCATGCACATCGCCGCCGCACGCGAAGTCAATGCGCATTTGCTGCCAGCGTTGTCGCATATGCATAAAGTCCTGGATGCAAAGGCCAAAGAATTCAGCAGTATCATTAAAATCGGCAGAACCCATTTGATGGATGCGACGCCGGTCACTTTGGGCCAGGAATTCGGCGCCTATGCCAAGCAAATCGAATTCGGCATCGAGCGGGTGAAAGCCTGCCTGCCGCGCATTTACCCCTTGGCCCAGGGCGGAACCGCCGTCGGCACGGGACTGAACGCCGCCAAGGGATTCGCCGAAAAATTTGCGCAGGAAGCCGCCAAAATCACGGGGCTGCCCTTTACCTCGGCGGAAAATAAATTCGAAGCCTTGGCCAGCCACGACGCCTGCGTCGAATTGTCCGGCGCGCTGAATGTTCTTGCCGTAAGCCTGATGAAAATCGCCAACGATATACGCTGGCTGGGTTCCGGCCCGCGCTGCGGCCTGGGCGAACTGCATTTACCGGAAAACGAGCCCGGCAGTTCCATCATGCCGGGCAAAGTCAATCCCACACAGTCAGAGGCGATGACCATGGTTTGCTGCCAAGTCATGGGCAACCATACCGCCATCACCATCGGCGGCAGCCAAGGGCATTTTGAATTGAACGTGTTCAAACCCGTCATCATCCACAATCTGCTGCAATCCATCCAGCTGATCGGCGATGCGTGTCACAGCTTTGCCGACAATTGCGTTTCCGGCATCGAGGCGAACGAGGATCACATCCACAATTTATTGTACCGTTCGCTAATGCTGGTCACGGCGCTGAACCCGCATATCGGTTATGACAATGCCGCCAAAATCGCCAAAACCGCGCATGCGGAAAATATCAGCTTGAAAGAAGCGGGCATCAAGCTCGGCCTTTTGACGGCGGAGCAGTTCGACGAGTGGGTCAAACCGGAAAAGATGTTGGGATAATCTATTTTTGGCGGCAATAGGCCAAAGCGATTTGACAGTCCCGGCTTAAATCCAGCGCGCCGTCCCAACAGGGCGTTTGTTTATCCAGCCAAAATTCCTTTTCCCAGCGCCTATTTTTTCTGCCGGGCGGATGCAATGTCCTTCGGCAAGCAATCGGGGAAGAATTTTTGCATATATCCGTTATTTCCGCCCATACGGGATCGACAGATGAAAATCGCGACCTTTTCCATTTTTGCATGGCCATGCGCAAGGCACTCCAGGATTTTTCATCCGGCAAGAACCCATAGCGCAGCCAAGCATAGCGGCCTATTTCTATGGCACGCAAGGTAATGACGGAAATGCGCGCTTGATCCGCAAATTCCATCAGCTTTGGGAAAAGCGCTTTCAGCCTGCCCTGACCGGGGTGTTCTTCACGCATAGAGAAAATATGCATTTGGCATGGATTGGCGTCACTTGGCGGCCTAAGCGCGAATTGGCAAACGCCTCCGTCCCGCATATTGGCCTGGATGCGCAGCTGCAGATTTTTTGCATCCATTTCAATGCCGGCATTAGCCGGCAGGCAGGATAAAAGATTCCCCAGCCGCTTGCGCCCGATACCAAAATTTTCCCGCGCAAGGCTGTAAATGTCCCCTTTTTTATAGGGGATCGCAATATCAAAATCTTTCATCCCGTTGTACCCGATTATTTCGATTATTTTTCCGACCAATTAGGCTTTTAGTCAAGCGGGATCACATAACTTATTGCGACGCAAAAACTTTCTTTATTGACTGAGGGCGCGTTTTATCAAATCATCGGTTAAGCTGTATAACATTACAGGAGCGTACGATGCCTTTTAAATTCCATGTGAAAGTTACAAAGAGCCCAACTGGCCTAAAAGTCAGAAACCATAAAGTTTCGCGGGTGTCTTGCGGCAAGCGCGGCGGCCATGCCGGATTTGTCAGGGTGCAACAAGACCGCAGCCTGGCAAGGCTTGTTGCCGGGCTAAAGGGGCGGTTGCGCGCTATATAGCGCTTACTGCCCGAACAATTTATTCATCAATTTCTGCGCGCCTTCATCAATCTTTTTATCGATTTTTTGCTGTAGCTTTTCTTTATCGACATTCTTTTCGATCACTTTATTGATCGCTTTGGTCGCAAGATAGCTCTGTACCGCTGCGCTATCAAAACCATATTTCGGCTGCGTCAGCTGTCCGGACAGCAATATGCCCAAAGGCGGGGCCTTGGGGTGCTCGTTGAAAGAAACATAGGTCGCGATATTCATATCCTGCTGCGCCAGATCGATCCGGCCCTTGCCCTTGCCGTTAGCGGGGGGAGATATAAGGACGATGTTGTCGCTTTGCGCAACGCCTTTGACAACCGTCCAATCGGCGGAAATCTTGTCGAACGATGTTTGGCCTTGGGCACGCGCTTTTTGCAAAAGGTCGAGAAAATCATTGACCTTATTCAGTTCTTTCAAACGCTGGCTGATCTGCACCAAATCGACGCCATGCAGCTTGCCGCCGGGCAATTCGGTTTTCGCCGTGCCTTGCAGCGATTTCCAATCCAAGGCGTTCGACGCCATAAGACCGGACAAGTCGGCGCTGAAATTGACCGCGCTTTCGACCGGCAATTGCGGCTGGCCAGAGAGCGTACGGATGTTAGGGTGCTTAAAATCAATTTTCCAATCGAATCCTTTGTTTTGCCCCAAGGAAAGGGATAAATCGCCATTCGCCTTGCCGTCGCCGTGGATCAAGCGGTATTCGGACAATTGCAGTTTTTGCGGCGTATAGACGATGCCGGATTCAAACTCCGCAGAGCTAGGCTGCTTGTCGAGCCATGCAAGGGAAATACCAGCCTCGCGGGTCAATTGCTGCAGGTTGCGCGTCCTGAAATTCAGCTTGCCGTTATATTGCTGCGCCGCCATGGTGTAATCGCCGCTGGATTCCAAAACGCTGTCGCCGGGCAATTGCGCCTCAAAACGCTGCACCATGATCCTGTTGCCGTCATTGGTCGAAAAATTCAAAGTCACAGGAGCGGCACGGTAAGGCGCATAGGAAATTTCCTTGATCGCAAGCTGCACGACGCCTTTCCAGGCGAAGGCGGATTTACTTGCGGGCGCGGCTTTGGGATCGGCCGGTTGCTGCGGCGCGATTCCGGAAATATCCGCCATCAGCGATTTCACATCCAAAGCGCCAAGCGCCAGCTTGGCCTTGATTTCCGGCGCATCTGCGATTTTGACCTGCACATCGCCCTGCCCCGATGCCGAGCCAAGCGCGATATCCAAGTTTTTCACCTGCGCCACACCGCCCGCATATTGCAAATTGCCCTTGGCCGTCAATTTGGCTTTGTCGTATTTCAGGGAAAACGGGCCTTGCGCCTTGATCTTGGCCGCATCCAAGGATTTTGCGTTTTCCATCGTGCCGTCAAAAGACGCTTCCATGCCGGCGCCGGAAAATGCCAGCGTCGTTTTCGCAATATTGCCCTTTGTTTCCGCATCCAGCGAAAAACTGAGCGGCTGACCGCCCCAACTGGCATCGCCTTTTAGCGATAGGTCCGGGCCGCCCAAATCAACCGACGCCTTGGCGTCTATGTCCGATAAAATTTGCTCTTTCTTTTCGGCATGATCGAAATAGGCAAGGCCGCTTTCCGTCATCGAAAGATCGTCGAGGCT
>CAYRVJ010000046.1:0-10124 GCA_964427785.1 uncultured Alphaproteobacteria bacterium
TTGTGACCGGCGGCATCATCGGCGGCGCCTTAATGCAAAAATGGCATATTCTGCGCGCGCTGCTGTGGTTCGGCATTTTGCAAATGCTGTCGAATTTCATGTTCGTGGTTCTGACCTTTACCGGAAACGATCTTTGGGTCTTAACCTTGGCGATCGGCATCGAAAACGTCACAAGCGGCATGGGCGGGGCGGCCTTTGTCGCCTATCTTTCAGGCCTTTGCCACAAAAACTACACGGCGACGCAATATGCGATTTTATCCTCGATGATGGCGCTGGGACGCACATTCCTTTCCGCGCCGGCAGGATACGCCGTCGCATCCTTCGGGTGGGCGTGGTTCTTTTCGCTGACGGCGGTCGCCGCTTTACCCGGTTTGTTTCTGCTGCATTTCCTGCGTAAAAACGAGACTCCTTAGGCGCGGATATCGATCCGGCTGTCCGCGTCCAATTGCGGCAATATTCCGATCAAGTCCTCTTTTTTTAACGCGACGCAGCCTTCTGTTGGTTTAAAACCGTCCACTTCGCAATGCAGGAAAATCGCGCTGCCCTTCCCCGGAATCACGGGATCGTCGTTATAGCCGATTTCGACGAATAGGTCATAGGCGCCGTCTTCGCGCCAAAGATTTTCATGCCGGGCGGCATAAGGCAATGCAACCCGCAAATTATAGCGCGCATCGGACGGATCGTCGCACCAGCCGTCTTGCGGCAGAATCTCGCGCGCCGCTATTTTTAGCGGCGGCAGGATAACACGGTCTTTCCTGTACCAAACCCGTCTAAGCGGGAATATGCCCAAGGGCGTTTTGCCATCGCCTTCGGTTTTATTTTGCGAATATCCGTTCTTGCCGATGGCGCAGGGCAACTCCTTTCCAAAGGACCGGAAAATTTTCTTTTCGCAATGAACTATGAATGCCATGGGCGGGAACGCCGTCAGATGGGGATGCTTGCGACCTTAGACAGATTTGCGCTATTCCGCAAGATTCAAGACTTCATCCGCTGCGGATTTTTCCCTGGCCTTGATCAACATTTCGTATTTTTCCAAGGCGCGCATCATCGCGTCACCGGCTGGCGCAACGGCGGGCATCGCGGCGGCAGGGCTGGATTGGGCAAGCCATGGCAAATGATCTAAATAAACCCGGCTTTCTTCAGGCGATGACTGTTCTGGAATTTCCGCCAGCTGTTCTACAGAAGAAGACAAAGAGCCGTCATTGTTGGCATAATCCGAAGCCAGGCTTGCGCCCTGCGGCACGATATCCTCGCCTTGCAGCAGCGCCACAAGCGATTCACCAACGTCTTTGCCGCTATGCTGTTTAATGCTTGCATCAAAAGTTGCGGCGATCAGACCCAATGGACCGCCGAAAATCCCGCCGCCGATCACCTTCGCCACAGGCGAGATCGTATCGCCAGTCAAATCCCTGTACAAGCCGGACAGTATCGGTATGTGCTGTAGCGGGTTGATGATGTCGACAAGGTCCAGAATGCTTAGCTCTTGCGCCTCGACCGGCTTTGCGTTCTCCGCTTCTTCACCGCGATAAAAGGAATAGTTGGATTCGGCTTTTTGTTCTTTTGGCTTTTGCGGCAAAGGGGCTGCGACAGGAACGGAAGACGGCTCTTGCATCGGCGTAGCATTTTTATCGATCAGGGATTGCAGCGCCGATTCGAAATCGGAAATACCCGGCTGCGCCTTTTTTAAAAGGGGGACCTGCGTTGCTACGGATGCCGCGTTTGGCTGAAAATGGGGGACATAAGACATGATAACACCTGAATTCCGCTTTTACCTTGCAGAAACCATGCCAAGTGCTAAGCTATATTATTATTGTTTTTCAATAGTTTATATATTATGGTGGGAATGTAATATTGTATTGCCCGGCAAAACTGGCCGGTATAGTTTCTTTTGGTCGGAACGGCAAAACACAAGGGAATCAAGGGATGAAACGGCATATTTTACTGGTGGACGACGACGACGCCTTGCGCGAATCCCTCGCCGAGCAATTGGCGCTTTATGACGAATTTAAAATAAGCTCCGCCGCCCGCGCCGCGGAAGCCTTAGAAAAAATCAAGCAAACCGACCCTATCGACATCGTGGTGTTGGATGTGGGGCTGCCTGATATGGACGGGCGGGATACGTGCCGCCTGATGCGCAAGGCTGGATTCCGCGCGCCGATCATTATGCTGACCGCGGCTGCGACCGATGCCGATACTATCTTGGGGCTTGACGCAGGGGCGAATGATTATGTCAGCAAGCCATTCCGTTTCAACGTGCTGCTGGCCCGTATCAAGGCGCAGCTGCGCCAATATCTGCACACCGAAGAAGCGCAGGTGAAAATCGGGCGTTATACTTTTCAAGCCAGCAGCAAATTGCTGGTCGATGCGGAAAGCGGCGCGAAGATCAAGCTGACCGAAAAAGAATCCAATATCATCAAGCAGCTTTACCGCGCGAACGGCAAGCCGGTTCCGCGCGAATTGCTGCTGAACGATATTTGGGGTTTCAATTCCGGCGTTTCCACCCATACGCTGGAAACGCATATTTACCGCTTGCGGCAAAAAATCGGCGACGAAAATTTTCTGATTACCGAAAGCGGTGGATACCGTTTGGGCGTTTAGCGCCATCTGCGTATCGTATTATAAAAATATTTTTTAGTCTGGAAGAGGCCGCGAACCGGCGAAGACTGGCTGGGGCGCTAGGGATCGAACCTAGGAATGTCGGTACCAAAAACCGATGCCTTACCGCTTGGCTACGCCCCAATTGCGCAATGAAATCCGGCTTCAAACATGGCGGGTCAAACCGGAAAAAGGAACATAATCTTCTTGCCTTTAAATGGCAAGCGCCTTGAGATAGTTTTTTTCCGGCTGCATTTTCAAAAATAGCGCCTTTTATCCTAAGTTTCCTGTTTTTGACAGCCCGGCTTGCCTGGCAGGGGACTGTTGCAAAAAAAACTTATTCCACAGGAAGTCATACTATCTATAGTAATGTTCTTGATAAACTTACAAATTCTGGTATTACCTAAAGTCATTCCTGGCCCGCGCCTAGAACAACGACAGAATAATTCAAGAAAATCCAAGAAAACGATGAACAGCATAAAACCCGGCCAGATTCGCCCCAAAACTCCTTCAAACATCCCTTTGTTTTACTTAAAAATACGGTTTCTTTGTGCCTGCCCTGCAGGCTTTTCCGGCCCCTTAATACCTTAGCCTCCAACATCTTACCCAGAGTCTAAAAACAATGACCGATTACAACGATTACGACAAAGAGTACGAGTATTCCGCATCCCCCTCTTTATCCGATGAAAGCGGGCCAAGCCTTTCCGTTTCGCAAAAAAGCCCGCGTTCTTTCGCTTCTCCTTGGAGCGTGAAGGGCGTTTCGCCTGCGGCCCGCGCGGCGGCAAAGGCGGCCGCAAGCGCCATGGGAATGAATTTAGGCGCCTGGATCAGCCAAATCATCAAGGAAGACGCCGCCAAGCTGGAATCGCCGCAAGACGATGCCGTTTCCACAGCCGAAGATATTCCGGACGAAGATTCCGACGCCGTCATGGATGACCGTTACATGCAAGAGCTGGAGCAGAAAATCACCGCCCTTACGCAGAGGCTTGAAACCCAGCTTGGCGCAGAAGACGAGCAAGAGGCGGATTTCATCGAAGGCTTCAATCCCGAAGTATATCCCAAGAACTAAGCAATCAAAAAAGGACATAACATGGCCAACATTCAGTCGGCATGGACCATAAAAGGCGTAGAGGAAGAGGCAAAGAACATCGCCAAGCAATCGGCGAAAAAATGCGGCACCACCATCGGCTCTTGGCTAGAAGAGCTGATTTTTTCCAACAGCCCCAAGCAATACGTCAAACAAGATTATGCGAAAATCTCGCCCGGCCGCGACCAGGCCAAGGTTATTGCGCAAAAATCCCAATCGCGCTTGCCGCAAATCATGCCGGAAAACGCCTCTACCCCGTCCATCCGGCTGCAAGGGCCGATGTTCACCGGCGGATTCGATCTTTCGGTGTTTGAACAAAAGCTCGACCGCGCGATCGCAGATATGGAATCGCGCCTGGCCCGGCTGGAACGCCAAGTACAAGAAGCCCTGAAAGCGACGGAAGAAAAAAATAAACTGCAAAATTTGATCGCGGCGGCGCCGGTTCTTTCGGCGGCGCTGAATCCAGTACAAAAATTTTCCCTGCAATCCAGCTATGCCGCGCAATACGCGCCTGCGGATATGCCATCGATGCAAGGGCGCAAAGAGCGGCATTGGATGCAGCTTTTGGTTTTGACCTTGCTGGGGCTATGCGCCTTTTTGCTGGGCGAAAAACTGGGCGGCGGAATTTTTTAGGCCGTTATTGCGCCGCGCCGAAAATTTGCGCTTTTTTAACCCATAATCCTGGGCTGCTTTGTTGAAAAGCGGAATACGCTTTTTGCTGCGCATCGCTGTCGGCATAAAGCGCGAAAAATCCGCTGCCGCTGCCGCTGAGGCCATGGGCCAAGGCATCCCCTTGATTTTCGATCAAATCCCGCATTCGCGCCAAATCCGGATAAATTCGCGACGCCGAGGCATAGAGCGCGTTTCCGGTATTATGGACAAAATCGGCGACGCTATTAAGGTCTGTAAACTGCGGCAAACGGCTTTGCGGCTGCGATGGGGCGGGGCCAATAGCGGCATACACATCCTTGGTCGGACAGGAAAATCCGGGCCAGAATAAAAGCGCGGGAATTTCAGGAAAGTTCTTCAATATTTCGATATCCTCGCCGATGCCGCGCATGATCAACGGGGCCGAAGCGAAACAAGCAGGCACATCGGCGCCCAAAGAGGATAAAAATCCGTGCAGATCGAAGGCTTGCGGAAAAATCCCCGTATGGTTTTTCAGCAGATACCGCATTATCGCGGCGGCGTCCGCCGATCCACCGCCAAACCCCGCGCCTACGGGAATGTTTTTTTCAAGCTTGATGCTAAAATGCGGCAAGCCGATTCCACCTTCGCGCAGCCGGGATAATAACTTCAGAATTATATTGTTGGAATCATCAGGGGACAGCATCGGGGCGAATTCCCCGCTTATTTGCAGGCTGTCGCGACCTGCGCCCTGATCCGCCCAAATCCGGTCGCCGAAATCGCAAAACACGGCAAGGCTTTCTAAAATATGATAGCCGTCGCCGCGCCGCCCCAGGATGCGCAGGCCTAAATTTATTTTGGCAAAGGCCTGAATGGCGGCGTCATGCGTCGATTGTGGCATGGCAGACTATGCTTTTTCTTCCGCTAAACCGTTTTTCAATTTCTTTTCTATATTGCTGCGCAAGGCAGCGTCGGGATCGAATGACAAGGCACGCTGCCACTGGATGCGCGCCTGTTCTATTTTTTCCATTTTCCACAGCACATCGCCGTAATGGTCGATCAGCTGCGCGTCGAAGGGGCGCAATTCGACCGCGCGCTGTAACAACGGCTCCGCTTTTTGATAATCGCCCATGCGGTAATAGGCCCAGCCCAGGCTATCGACGATGAATCCGTCGTCTGGCGCAAGTTCGACCGCGCGGATCAGCATCTTTTCCGCTTCTTTCAAATTCTGGTTCTTCTCGACCCAGGAATAAGCAAGGTAATTCAGCACATAAGGCTGATCCGGCGACAATTCCAGCGATTTTTTGAAATCGGCCTCGGCCTTGGACCAATCCTTGGCGCGCTCGAACGCAACGCCGCGCGCGTAAAAAAGCGGCCAATCCGTCGCTTGGTGCGGCTCTGCCGCCTTTATCGCGTCGCTATAGGCGATGATCGCGGATTCAAAATCCTTGGCGTTGCGATAAAGATCGCCCAGCATGCTCGCGGCTTCGATGCGGCCTGGAAATTTCTGCCTCATGGATTCCAGAACCGCGATCGCGTCTTCGGAGCGGTTCATTTTTTCGAAATTGCGCGCAAGGCGCAAACCCGCAGACCAATAAAATTCGGGGAGCTTTAAAAGTCTTTCGTGAATTTCTGCAGCCCGCGTGAACCTGTCGTAATTTTCGAATATTTCTGCCAGCAACAATTGATTGAACGGCATATCCCCTTGCATAAAGCGCGACAGCTGCGCGTAAACGATCGCGGATTCGTTGGTTTGCTGCCCTTCGAACGCGACGGCGATATCGAATAAAACATGGGCGATGCCGTCATTGGCGTCGCGGATCGTGGCGGGGGCAAGCTCGCCCTGCTCCATGCGCCGATAGGCCGCCTCGAACAAATAATTATGCGGGCTGCGCTTGCCGAAATCTTGATACAGTTTCTTGGCGGCGTCGATATCGCCGGCCCGCTCGAATAAATGCCCCGCCGCCATAACCAGGCGCAGGGGCGGCTCGGGGAAATTTTTCAGCGTTTTTTGATATAACGCAACAGCCCCCGGAACGTCGGCCGCGAATTCCCGGATAAAGGCGGCATGCATCATCGCGACCGTGCCCGCCTGCGGCATATCGTATAAAGGCAAAAGCGTCTTTTCCGCCGCCTCGAACTTGCCCTGCGCCGCCTCGATCCAGGCGCGCAAAAGCGGCAAGGTCAGGCGGTTGATCTTGCTGCCCTCAAGCGTCTTTAAGAACGCGTCGGAATTTTGCCAATCGCCGCGCTTGGCTGCGTCGAGCAATAAGATCAGATTTGGAACCACCGCTTGCGGCGAATTTTTGCGCCAAGCCTGCGCCAAGGAGAATGATTTTTCGACATCCCCGCCCATGACGTAAAGCAGGCAAACGCGTTCGGTCAAAGCGCCGTTTTCAGGATCTTTCGCCAGCGCTTCCTGCAGAAATTGCGCAGACACCGCGAAATCCGCCTCGCCCAGCGCGGCGCGGCTGGCCAAATAGCTTCCGGCAAGCCCGTTCAGCGTTTCTTGCTCTTCCACCGCGCCGATTTCGGCCATAGCGTCGGTTGGGTGGGCGGCGGCTGGCGAGGCTTTCTCGCCCGCGTCTTGTTGTTCCTTCTGCGCTGCGGATTGCAAATCGCTGGAAAATCCGGCGAAAGGGCCGGTTTCGCAAGAAGATAAAACGAACGCGGCCAAAGCAAGGGGTATAAAACGCTGCATGAAAAACCTATCGGGCGGTGCCATATTCCATTTACATATAAACATAATTCGGCCCTTCGCCGCCCTGCGGCGTGGTCCAATCGATATTCTGCCCAGGATCTTTAATATCACAACTCTTGCAGTGAACGCAATTTGCCGCGTTGATCTGCAGGCGTTTTTCTTCGCCCATGCCCACAATCTCATAAACTCCCGCCGGACAATAGCGGCTTTCGGGCGATCCATAAACGGCCTCATTCAACGCGATGGCAAGAGTTGGGTCCTTTAGGCGCAAATGGCAGGGTTGATCCTCGTCATGGCGGGTCGCGGAAAGATACACCGAGCTCATTTTATCGAAGCTTAAAACGCCATCGGGTTTGAAAGCCGGACGCGGCTTGGCCCGGTCTTTGGACAAAAGGCTTTCATGGTCTTTATGATGCCGCAAAGTCCATGGCGCTTTGCCGAAAAACAAATAGGTGTCGATCGCAGCCAAAACAAGCCCGGCCAGCAATCCGAACCGGAAACCGGGGCGGATGTTGCGCACCTTGTGCAATTCTTTTCCGACCCAGGAATTTTTGACCGCCTCGCTATAGCCTTTCACCCGCACGCCCTGTCCGTTCTGCAAATGCGCGAAAATGGATTCCGCTGCCAGCATCGCCGATTTCATCGCCGTATGCGTGCCTTTGATTTTCGGCACGTTCAGGAATCCGGCGGAACATCCGGTCAAAACGCCGCCAGGGAAACTCAGTTCAGGGATGCTTTGCCAGCCGCCTTCGTTAAGCGCGCGCGCTCCATAGCAAATGCGTTTCCCACCCTTTAAGTGTTTAGCGATGAGCGGATGATGTTTCAGTTTTTGAAATTCCTCATAGGGCGAAAGATACGGGTTTTGATAATCCAGCCCGACGACGAATCCAACCGCGACCTTGCGGTCTTCGAGATGATACAAAAACGATCCGCCATAGGTTTTTTGATCGAGCGGCCAGCCGACGCTGTGCAGCACAAGGCCGGGACGGTGGCTTTCCTGGGGAACTTCCCATAATTCCTTGATCCCAAGCCCATAGGTTTGCGGCTGCGCGTTTTTGCGCAAATCGTATTTGGCGATAATTTCCTTGGCCAGCGATCCGTGGCAGCCTTCGGCGATCACCGTTTGCTTTGCCAGCAATTCGACGCCGGGCTGATAGCGTGGCGTCTTTTCGCCGTTTCTGCCGACCCCCATAGCGCCTGTGGCGACCCCACGCACCTCGCCCGAATCGTTATACAAAACCTCGCTGCCGGAAAATCCGGGATAAATTTCAACGCCCATTTCCTGGGCGAGGCCGGAAAGCCATTTGCAAAAATTCCCAAGGCTTATGATATAATTTCCCTTATTGCACATCGCCTTGGGCGCAGGCAGTCGCAGCGCGGTTTTTTGCAGCAACATATAGAATTTATCTTCGCGAGCCGGGGTCAAAAGCGGCGCACCGCGTTCTTTCCAATCCGGGATCAGTTCGTTCAAGGCGCGCGGCTCGAACACTGCGCCGGAAAGGCTATGCGCGCCTATTTCGGCGCCTTTTTCGATGACGCAGACGCTTATGTCCTTGCCCGCCGCCTGCGCCAGCTGCTTTAGCCGGATGGCGCAAGACAGCCCCGCCGGGCCGCCGCCCGCGATTAGAACGTCAAATTCCATTTTATCCCGGTTTTCCATTTTATCCACAAAACTTGAAGGCTTGGCGTCAAGCCCGATTATGCTAGACTTTGCCCATGCATGACAAGGAACATTCAACCGAAGCGCCATTATCCGTTTTGCGCTGGTATCAGAATATGGGCCTTAGCTGGGCTTGCAAGGATTCTGCCTTGGGGATGTATAATTTTGCAAGCATAAATCCCCGCAAGGCCGCTCCCGCCCCGGAAGCGACACGGCCAACCACAAGCCCGGCGGTGATAGCGCAGGTCCCGGACCAACCCGCTACCTTGTTCGCCGATCCGAAAAAGGCGCAAAGCCTGGACGAGCTGCGCCTAATGATAGAAAGCTTTGACGGCTGCGATTTAAAAAAAACCGCTCAGCGCGCCGTTTTCGCCGATGGCAACCCCGAGGCCAAGGTGATGCTGATCGGCGAGGCGCCCGGCGCGGAAGAAGACCGCATCGGCAAACCATTCGTCGGCGCGGCGGGGCAATTGCTGGACCGCATGCTGGCGGCGATCTCGCTGGACCGCAACAGCGCCTATATAAGCAACGTCGTATTTTGGCGGCCGCCCGGAAACCGCACGCCGTCGCCCGTGGAAATCGAATCCTGCATGCCTTTCGTGCGGCGGCATATCGCGCTGGCGCGGCCGCAATTCCTGGTATGCCTTGGCGGCGTCGCGATGAAAGCCATGTTCAACCCCGATTTGGGGATCATGAAAATGCGCGGCCAGTGGCTGGATTTTTCGGCGGACGAAGATCTTGCGCCGATCCCGACGCTTTTGACCTATCACCCGTCTTTCCTTTTGCGCACCCCGGCCGCCAAACGCGAAGCTTGGGCGGATTTGCAGGAATTGCAAAAAAAACTGGCGGCAACGAATGCAGATCGCGCCGCCTGACAGCGCCGGGGTCGACGAAGCCGGGCGCGGCCCTTGCGCCGGGCCGGTCGTCGCGGCGGCGGTTATTATTCCTGAAAATATCCACGGGCTTAGCTGGATAGGCGAAATAAAAGATTCCAAAAAACTTCTGCCAGCCCGGCGTGAAAAATTATATGGCCTGATATCGGCGCATTGCATTTGCGCAACAGCGCAGGCGAGCGTTGCCGAAATAGACGCGGTCAACATCCTGCAAGCGTCGCTTTTGGCGATGCGGCGCGCGGTGGAAAAACTGGCGCAAAATCCGGGCCTGGTTCTGGTCGACGGCAACAAGCTGCCAGATTGGAATTTGAAGTCTCAAGCGGTCATTGGCGGCGACGATAAGATCGTTCAAATAGCGGCGGCGTCGATCCTGGCCAAGGTGGCGCGCGACGCAATCATGCGCGATCTGTCGGCGCATCATCCGCATTATGGCTGGGAAAAAAATTCCGGCTATCCGACGGCTTATCACCTTAAAGCCCTGCAAACCCATGGGGCAACAGAACATCATCGCAAAAGCTTTGCGCCCGTCGCCAGAATTCTGGATTCAAAAAAGGCCGCCTA
>CAYRVJ010000047.1:0-10059 GCA_964427785.1 uncultured Alphaproteobacteria bacterium
CATTGCAAGATTTCCGGCGTCGCCGATCATTATGCGGAAAACGACCGCCATGCGTTGGAATTGGCGCGCAACATCATGGGTCATATCCACCGTCCGCAGAAAAGACATTTGGATTGCCAGCCGCCGGAAGATCCGAAATATGATCCAAGCGAAATTTACGGAATTATCCCGAAAGACACGCGCAAGCCGTTCGATGTGCGCGAAGTGATCGCGCGGATTGTGGACGGCAGCCGGTTCGATGAGTTCAAGGCTCTTTATGGCACGACCTTGGTTTGCGCCTTTGCCCATATCATGGGTTTTCCGGTCGGCATTATCGCGAATAACGGCATTCTGTTTTCTGAAACAGCCTTGAAGGCCGCGCATTTTATCGAACTCTGCAGCCAGCGCGGCATACCGTTGGTGTTTTTGCAAAATATCACAGGATTTATGGTCGGCAAGAAATATGAAAACGCCGGCATCGCCAAGGACGGCGCGAAATTGGTCACCGCCGTGTCCTGCGCCAATGTACCGAAATTCACTATGCTGATCGGCGGCAGTTTCGGCGCCGGGAATTACGGCATGTGCGGCCGGGCTTTTAATCCTAACCTTCTTTGGATGTGGCCGAATTCCCGTATCTCGGTTATGGGCGGCGAGCAGGCGGCGAATGTGCTGTGGCAAATCCGCGCCGACAAAATCGCGGCGGAAAATAAAACGCCAGCGCCGGGCGATGCGGAAAAATTCAAATCCCCAATCGCCGCGCAGTATGAAACCCAAGGGCACCCTTATTACGCCAGCGCAAGATTATGGGATGACGGCATCATAGATCCGCTGGATGCAAGGCAGTGTTTGGCGCTTGGCATCGCTTCCAGCCTTTATGCCCCGCCGCAAGAAACCAAATTCGGCGTCTTTAGGATGTAGGATTGGCATGACATTGCATGTGGAAAAAGACGGCTTTGGCGTTGCGGCGGTTTATTTAAATAAACCGGAATTGCATAACGCCTTTGATGAAAATCTGATCGCCGATCTGACATCCTATTTGCAGGCTTTGGACAAGGACGATTCGGTTCGAATCGTCGTCCTGGCGGCAAAGGGGGCAAGTTTTTCCGCAGGCGCAGATTTGAGCTGGATGAAAAAAATGGCGGGTTATGGCGTCGAGGAAAACGTGCAAGACGCAAAAAAACTGGCGGAATTGATGCGTGTGTTGAACGGCCTTTCCAAACCGACAGTGGCCAAGGTGCAAGGATCCGCCTTTGGCGGCGGGGTGGGGCTGATCGCTTGTTGCGATATCGCCGTATCCGTCGATAAAGCCATGTTTGCTTTGTCAGAAGCGCGTTTGGGGCTGATCCCCGCCGTGATTTCGCCCTATGTCATTGCGGCGATGGGTGAGCGCGCGTCAAGGCGTTATTTCTTATCCGGTGAGCGGTTTTCTGCTGACGTTGCGCAGCTTTACGGCCTGGTGCATGAAGTTGTCGATGCAGATAATTTGGATGAGGCGGTCGATCAAATCACTTCCGCGCTTCTGGAATGCGGCCCTGAGGCACAAGCGGAAAGCAAGCGCCTGATCGCCAAGGTCGCGGGCCGCCTGAAAGACCCAGATTTAATCGAAGAAACCGCGCAGAAAATTGCTGCGATCCGCGCCTCGCAAGAAGGCCGCGAAGGCATTGCCGCATTTCTTGAAAAACGCGCGCCGAAATGGCTGAAGAAAAAAGCTTAAATTATTAACGCGCTCTTTGCATTTCTTTTGCTCTCTTCGCGTGAGTTTTATGCAGAGAGTCGGTCACCCTTTCCAGAATATGCGTCAGCCGCTCTGGATCAGCAACAGGAATGTGTTTTTTTATACCCGCCTTTATCTGTGCGTAATCATAATCCCGATCAAATTCCATTTCAAAATATTCGGGGACGGATAGATTTTTTGGAATACCATTAAGCGACTCCGTCAGCCGGACGGCAAAGGCGAGCAGCCCCAATTGAAATTCAAAAGGCGTTAGGATGTCTTGTCCCATTGCTTTGGCGTATTTCGGGGGCTCGGCTTTTAGAAAGCAATCTATCATTTCATTCAGATCGATAAAATAGCCCTCATTGGCTTGGTTTGAAAGTGTTCCCCTTAAAATACAACGTGGAATTTTATATCCTTTTGGAATGCTCCATTCTTTTACGGACCTTGTGCTGACCACGGGGGCAAGCTCGGTTGCGCGCGGGTCCTCGACAAAAGTGGTCAAGAACCGATCCAAGCGCAGATAATGAGCTTTTCTGATAATGCCGCTGCAAAGTTCGGGGTCTAGTGAGGCTAGGTTTGTTATTTGATAATTGCTGTTTAAGACTGCCCCGGCAAGCATAGAGCCCCGGAAACGATGGATGATATCAAGCAAGCAAATATTTTGGTCTAAAGGCGATAACACATAATCAATCCATGGGCCATGCTGCGCCGGATCGTAAGACACCAGTTTGTAGGCCATCAGAATATCCTGGGATGAGCCTGCGCAATCACAGTTAGAAAAAATGCCGAAGCCTTCTCTTGCCATAGCTTCCGCAGCAAAGAAAATGGAAACGCAGGCCATTCTGATTTGTTGGTCGGATTTGGTATTCAAAATAAATTTTTCCACAAAATCCGGCGAAAGCCTTGTACCGGCTGTTACAAGCCCCAAGGTCTGTGGTTCCGAATCGTCAGGCTGTTGTGTGCGTGCTGCTAAGCTAAATGGATAATGTGCCAGATCGTCACCAGCGGCGATATTTCCTTGAACGCCTTGTGTGGAAAAAATCCCGCTCAAAGGGCTGTATATCCATAAACGCTCTAGGGGCACAATATCCTTGGCCCGGATCCGTTGTGTTTTTGGTGAATTGAGTTGAGGCGGTTTATTTCTTAAGGCCGCGGGCGGTAAACCGGCCGGAATTTTTTCTTTATCCTGATAAATTCCGCATGCCGTCAGAAGGGATTTAAGTTTTTCCTGCAAAACGGATAAGCAGCGGTCATATACCAATTCAAGCGGACTATCCGCCGCTATTTCGGGAACAAGCTTAATCGCTTTTTTGCGTAAATCGGCCATGGTCAATTCCCGCACATATGGGACAGCAAGATAATCTTTCGCGTGCGCATCATGATGATCTTTGTCAAAACCACAAATTTTGTCCGCGATGGCCAGATCCCAAACGGTTAATGGCCGGCTTGCCTTTGTCATTAATTGGGCTATTTCCTCGGACATTGCCTTTGTTGCCCGCCAGTAATCGACATGATTTTCATCATCCTTCATGGGAAAAACGATTAAACAGGCCAATAACAATGCTATATCCCGCTCTATTTCCTTTCTTGTGCTTGGAACGGCAATATTGGCAAGATCGATTGCATCCAGCCGGTATCCTAAAGGAATTGTCGGACATTCTGCATTATGCTCGTGACGAGGATTTAATACAGTCAAATGATGGCGTGCTTGATTCGGAATGGATGCCGCTGTCCCGCTTTGCGCCGGGCCGGATTCTTTCAGGTCATCGGATTTTCTTCCAAGGCCAAGGCCAGAAAGTATTTGCGTGCGGGAATTTGCTTGTTCTAAAAAATAAGCGAATTTTTCTAAATTATATTCATCTGCTATGGCGCGGGTGATGTACCCCAAGCCTGCAAGCGCTATCGCGAAATTGCGCAAGGCGCCCGGGTCGACATCGGCGATTCTTTTATGCTTGGGGTGGTATTTTGTAAGAAGAACGCCGTTATCATCGGCAACTTTAAAATTTGTACCTTCCCGGTAATGTGTAAATCCCAATTCCTTACATAGTTTTTCAAATTCTATATTGGTGATGGCGGGCAATGTACCCGAGCTAAAAATGCCCTGTACCATTATTAGCGATGCGGGGGATAGGTTATCAAGCGGCAATGTCTTTTTAACGGGGGCTGTTAACATAAGGGCAATTTAAAGTAATTCTTTAAAAGATACAATAAAAATTGTCGATAAAAGGGGATTAAGGTTGTGCGCCTAAAGGCTTTGTTTTAATACTTATTAAGTCCCAATAATAAGCCATTTTATGTTCCAAAAAATCCTCATCGCCAATCGTGGAGAGATCGCCTGCCGCATTATACGCACGGCTCGGCGCATGGGTGTGCTTACGGTCGCGGTTTATTCGGACAGCGATAAAAACGCGCTGTTCGTGCGCGAGGCGGACGAATCCGTGGCGCTTGGCGGCATGGTCGCCCAAGAAAGCTATTTAAAGATCGAAAAAATTATCGACGCCGCAAAAAAAACCGGGGCACAGGCGATTCACCCGGGCTATGGATTTTTATCTGAAAACGCCGCTTTTGCCGATGCCTGTAAAAAAGCAAATATCGTTTTTATCGGCCCGCCTGCGGACGCGATCAAGGCGATGGGATCGAAATCCGCCGCCAAATCGCTGATGGAAAAAGCCAAGGTTCCGGTCGTTCCAGGATATCATGGCGAATCGCAGGATGTGGACACGCTGAAAAAAGCCGCCGCAAAAATCGGATATCCCGTATTGCTAAAGGCGGTTTCGGGCGGCGGCGGCAAGGGCATGCGCCGGGTCGACCGCGAAGCGGATTTGGAATCCGCGCTTTTAAGCGCGCAGCGCGAAGGGCAATCATCCTTTGGTGACGCGCGCGTGCTGCTTGAAAAATATATCGAAGATCCGCGCCATATCGAAATTCAGGTTTTTTCCGACACCCATGGCAATCATTTTTATCTGTCGGAACGCGATTGTTCTATCCAGCGCCGCCACCAAAAAATCATCGAGGAAGCGCCCGCACCCGGCATCAGCGACGCGCAAAGGCGCGATATGGGCCTAGCCGCCGTCAAGGCGGCAAATGCGGTCGATTATGTCGGCGCGGGCACGGTCGAATTTATCGCCGATCCCAAGGGCAACTTTTATTTCATGGAAATGAATACGCGCTTGCAGGTGGAGCACCCGGTGACCGAAATGGTGCTGGGGCTGGATCTGGTCGAATGGCAATTGCGCGTGGCGTCGGGCGACAAATTGCCTTTCGTGCAAAAAGACTTGCAGCCTAAAGGCCATGCGGTTGAGCTGCGTCTTTATGCCGAAGACCCGGCGGGCGGATTTTTGCCCGCTATCGGCAAGCTGCATCATCTGGCTTTTCCCGAACGGCCCGGCTTGCGCATCGACAGCGGCGTCGTCACGGGCGATGAAATCACGCCCTATTTCGATCCCATGATCGCAAAGATTATCGCCCATGGCGAAAACAGGGGGGCCGCCATCGAAAAGCTGCTATCCGCGCTGAAATCTTGTGAGGTTTTGGGCCTAAAGACCAATCTGGCGTTTTTGCACGATGTGTTGGCACATCCGGCATTTATGCAGGCAAAGCTAAGCACCCATTTTATCGAACAGCACCGCGCCGATCTTTTTAGGGATCAAACGCCGCCGCAAAAAGCCAAGCCCTTTGTCCTGGCGGTTGTGGCGATGACATTGGCGCAACGGGCAAAAAAATCTTCGCCTGCCTGGCAGAACAATCCTGGATTCCGCCTTGGCGATTTCGGAAAAAGCTTTTTTTATTTTGACAGGGACGGCGAAATTCTGCCTGTGTTGATCCGCTTTTCGCGTGACGGGTGGACTGTGGAATGTTTCGGCGCAAATGCCGTAATCCACGACGCCAGACTTTGCGGCGAAAGGCTGTACGGACAATATGACGGCAAGCCCATCGAGGCCGTTGTCATAAGGCGTGACGATACGGTTTATGTTTCTTGCGAAGGCGTTGCCGGGATTTTGCATATAGCCAAATCTTTAGGTAAAAATGACGGCGCAGGCGGGTCGCTGCGCGCGCCGATGCCCGGCAAGGTGATCCAGGTTATGGTAAAGCCCCAGCAAAAAGTGGAATCCGGCCAGGCGCTGATCGTTCTTGAGGCCATGAAAATGGAACACACCATCAAGGCGCCGAAAAGCGGGCTTGTGAAAGAAGTGTTTTTCAAAGCCGGAGAGCAAGTGCAAGAAGGCGTTGAGTTGCTGGCGATAGAATAGTACTATCGTTTCATGCCCCTTCCCAATTCCGTCACCATCGTCGAAGTTTCCGCCCGCGACGGGCTGCAAAACGAAAAGCAGCCCGTTTCCGTCGACACCAAGGTTAAGCTGATTGATCTTTTGACCGATGCGGGGCTCAAGCATATCGAAGCGGGAAGTTTCGTTTCGCCGAAATGGGTTCCGCAAATGGCCGACACGGCGGAAGTCTATAAAAAAATCCTTAAAAAGCCCGGCGTGCAATATTCCACCCTGGTACCGAACGAAAAGGGCATGCAGGCGGCACTGGATGCCGGGGTCAAAGATGTCGCAGTGTTTGTCGCGGCATCCGAAAGTTTTTCACAGAAAAACATCAATTGTTCGATCGCCGAAAGTTTTGTACGCATCGCGCCGGTATTGGACGATGCGCAGCAACATGCCATTAAGGTACGGGGTTATGTGTCCTGCGTCGTGGGCTGCCCGTATGAGGGCGCTGTCGATCCCAAAAGGGCGGCCTCGGTCGCCTATGATTTGTACCAGGCGGGGTGCTATGAAATTTCGCTGGGCGACACCATCGGCGTCGGCACGCCAGCCTTGACGAGGGCGGTTGTCCAAGAATGCGTTGCTGCCGGAATTCCCGTTTCCGCGCTTGCGATCCATTGCCATGATACTTATGGACGGGCGCTTGAAAATATCAAAACCGCGATGGAAATGGGGGTTACGGTGATCGACGCCAGCGCGGGCGGAATCGGTGGCTGCCCCTATGCGCCCGGGGCGTCGGGCAATGTCGCGACGGAAAAGGTCGTCGCGATGCTGGAAGATAAAAATATCGAAACCGGCATCAATATGCAGGCATTAAAAAAAGCCGCGGATTTCATTCGCGCGGCTTTGGGTAAAAAATAAGATTGCTTTTTAACGGTTGTCGCGATTCCGGCGATAACGGCGTCTTTCGGTTGTACGAACATCGCCATCCGTGTAATTATCATCGCCTACGCCGGCGCGGCCACGGAAGCGGACATTACCCGGAACGCCGGGATCGATCGGTTCATCCACGCCCGGAACGCCAACGCCGCCATAGGTTTCACGGCCTTGCCCAATAGTACCTCTGGCTGTGACGCTTACGCCAGAATCGCTACGAGGCAAATTACGCATATAGCTGCCTTCCGGCACATCCATTTGCCCGCCGCGCGCAACGCCGAATGCTTCTTCAGCACGATTGCGCCAGGTGCGTTTGGTGCCGTCCATATTGGTGGCGCAGCCGCCCAAAAACATCGCGCCGCCCATAACGGTTACGACTATCGCAGCCAATGGATTATGTCTTTTAAAATGTCTTTCGGTCATGTTTTAACCCTTTTACTCCTGCCTTGTGGATGAATCCTATCACAAAAAAGACGGTTTTTGAAGGGTTGTTTGACTTTGAGCAATAGTCTTGCCTAGCTCATCCTGAGCTTGTCGAAGGATGGGCTGTGAACACCATGTCTGCAGCCCATGGTTCGACTGGCTCACCATGAGCACCCTGGTTTCCCGGGGATGACGAAAAACAACGGCTGTCACAAAAAATTCATAATCTCCGGGGCGTCTTAACTATTTTTTTATTGACGATTGTCGCTAAAAGGGTGATATTAATAAATAGGTAAGAAAGATTCTTGAAATTTGCGTAGTTATGCTTATATAATTACTGAAAGGGTCTGCTTGCTATAACAAAAGAAATCTTGTCGTACGAAATCGTACAAGTACAAGGACTAGGCAGAGGAAGGAGTGGTTAAAATGGGTGCTTCTTTAAAGTTTTCGGATGTGCTGCAAGCCATCCAAGTCCCGGCTGAAATGATCGGTGCGGGATTGCATAATCAGCAATCAGGCCTGACCAGCAATCGCGCCGGTATTGTGATCAATGCCTTTGGCATGAAAAGCCCAGAATTTATGGCAGCCTTTACTAGGGTCATGGGCGAAACCCGCGCACGCCAAGCCGCTGTCGCAGAACTTGTCGCAAAACGTGGCGGCGCTGAACCGAAAGTCCATGCCGCCGCTGGCCGTGTTGTTCGCAGCGCTTCCGGCCGCCGTCCTGCCGCAAATGCTTTGGCATTGCAAGGAGCTGCTGGCAGCGGACGCGATTCCCATTAATCGAATCTGACATTTCAACAAAAAGGCCGCAGTTACAGCGGCCTTTTTTTATTGCGTTAAAAATAGCTGTCATTCCCGCGAAAGCGGGAATCTATATCCCCGTTCTTGGACATGGATCCCCGCTTTCGCGAGGATGACAATAAATGTTAGACACTAATCCCTTAAGCTCTTTTCGCCTGGGTCACGCCGGACAAGGACGGGGTGTCGAAATGTTCCTCGTAATATTTGCCAAAGCGGTTGGCAAGGAATTGGGCCAGAGTCGCGTCTTCTTGCTTGATAAACCCGGTTTTGGCCAAAACGCCGTTTGCATGCATATCGACCATGGCGCATAAGGCTGCCGAAGTGGTCAGTTCAATCGCGCTCCAGCTGCGGGCATATAATTCGCGCGCATAAATCTTGCGCAAGAAATTTTCCTGTAGCAGCCTGCCGCCACGCATGCCGGTTACCGTAACGAATACCAGCACCACGTCTTGCTTGGTGGACGGGATCGAAGATTCAAAAATATCTTTCAGCAAATCGCGCTGTTCGATCAGGCGCAAATCATGCAGCAGCATATGGATCAAATCCCTATGACCGGGATAGCGGATGGTTTTATAAGACACGTTGCGCGCCTTGCCCGACAGCGATTCGCCAAGCGAGCCGATGCCGCCCGAAGTATTGAACGCCTCGTACTCGCTGCCGTCCAGCGTAAAATGCTCCATCGATTGCAGCGCTTGCAATTCCACGAACTCCCCTTCGACCACGGCTTCGCAAGGGTTGCAATATTCGTTGATCAGCCCGTCGGTGCTCCAGGTCAGATTGTATTTCAGGGCGTTGGTCGGAAATTGCGGCAAGGCGCCAACGCGCATCTGCACGTCGTGAATGGCATCGAATTTCGCGGCGATGCTGGCCGCGGCGATTGAAATAAATCCGGGGGCCAGGCCGCATTGCGGCACCAGCGCGCATTTGGTGTTCTTGGCCAATTCCTTGATCGAACGGGTGGTCGCGACATCCTCGGTGACGTCAAAATAATGGATTCCTTTGGCATGCGCCGCCTTGGCGATGGCGCCGTTCAAATAAAACGGGCAGGTGCTGATGCAATATTCCTGGCCTTCTAATGCCTTTGCGATCTGGCTTTCGTTGCTTAAATCGGCCTCGATGGTTTTGATGTTTTTGCCGTCGGGACTCTTTAACGCTTGCTTGTCGCTATCGACCAGCGTTACCGCATAATCGCCGCTTTCGGACAGCAATTGCGCCGCCGCATGCCCGATTTTTCCTGCGCCTAATATCGCTATTTTTTTCATTGCTGTTCTCCAGATTCTAAAGTCACGGCGGCTGGTGGAAGCCCGGCCCATGTGGCCCAAGTTTTATCCTTTAAATTGTAAACTAAAATACGGTGCTGATTGGAATCGACGACGAAAAGCCTGTCGCCGCCATCCCATGTAATGCCTTCGGGGTCTAAAAGCGGTTTCGGCTCGGCGTCTAGGCAGGAAAAATCTTCGGCGAAGTTTTCGGTTTTTTGGGTCTTGAAATCCAATTTTCGTAAAGTGGTGTTGAACGAATCCGCGGCCACCAAGAAATCCTGGCAAAGCGTGATTCCCATCGGATGCTGGAAACGCGCCGTGGAAAAGCCGCCGTTGCGACGGCCGCTTTCCGCCATGCCGCGGCCGGCGATGATTTTTACCTCGAGCTTGTCGTCCAGGGTCAAAACCCGGATCGAAGAATTGTCGCTATCGGCGAAATACAACTTCTTTTTATCCGGCGATAGCGCCAATCCCGAAGGTTGCGCCAGCTTGGCGTTGCGTCCCAGCCCGTCGGCAAGGTCCTTTGTGCCGCTGCCTACCAGCGGGCGCACGGTGTCTTTTTCCAGGTCCAGCACCGCGATTTGGTGCGTTCCGGTGTTGGTGAAATAAAGATTGTTGCCGTCCAGTTCCAGATCGAATACCGAGGCAAGGCCCGAATCTTTTGCCGGAATTTCCTTGGTCAAGGTCAGGCCGCGCCGGTTGTTTCCGGCAATCGTCGAAACCGTTTGCGTTT